>NZ_JBYSXD010000028.1:0-60963 GCF_058781865.1 Arthrobacter sp. FW306-1B-F12A | reverse complement strand
TCGACCTTCTCGCCCGTCGCATCGCCGACCGCGGCTTCCACATTGGAAACTCCACCCACGATCGGAGAACCACGCACAACGGACTATCGGAGGCTCGCCTCCGCGGCAGCGACGGCAATTTACACCTGGGACACGCGAACGGCGTCGTACTCTGAGGTCTACTCCCGGCTCCGGGACTGGTGGGACGTTCTGCCGGACGGGTCCAACCCCCTAACGGTATTTGTGCAGGAGTTCGAAGCGACCGGCGTCAACGCGGGAACCTATGCAACCTTGGCAGGGGAGCAGGCGCGCCGTTCGGCGACGGTCCGGTCCCTTGTATGCGACGGCGAGCTGGCCAAGGTGCGCGACCACCCGGCGCCGTGGGTTGGGCTTCACGTCTGCACAGCCACTCTGAGCGTTGTGGATCAATCGAGCTCGGACCGCAATGCGTATGCCGCTCCCGTGAGCGTCATGGTGGATTGTCCACCGGCCACTACAGCCCCGATCGATCATTGCGTAGTCGTTGGCTTTTACGCGACGCCGAGCAGAATCGTCTACTGATGCCTGTTCCCGCGGTTCTGGCCGGTTTCGCTCAGCGCAGGGCTATTCTGCGGGCAGCGACGGCTGTAGTTACGGCACTGACCCTGATCTGTGCCTTTGCGTTTTGCGCTGGTGTGGCAGTGTTTGCCGCCAACTCGGCGACCGGCGCTGGTGCTTGCTCAGTCGGCGCGATGGGCAATGGTCGGCCGTCAGCGGATGGAGCCAGTGGTCTGGAGATTCAGCCAGACAGCCAGGCGCCGGTGACTATAACCGCGGGACAGGTGTCGGTTGCGCGGATTTACATTGCTGTCGGAAAGCAAATGGGAGTGCCGAGGGACGGACAAATCATCGCGATCATGATGGCCCTCCAGGAATCCGGATTAAGAGTCCTGGCGAACAACAACCTTCCCGCTTCGCTCTTGATTCGGCACGACGGAGTCGGCAGCGACCACGACTCTCTTGGCACCGCCCAGCAACGTCCAGCCGCTGGCTGGGGGACCATCGAGCAGCTAATGGACCCCAACTACAACGCTCGGGCTTTCTACGGCGGCCCGAGCGGTCCCAATCATGGCAGCCCCCGCGGACTGCTCGATTTCCCGGCTTGGCAATCCCTGGATAAGGGCAACGCTGTGCAAGCTGTTCAAGTATCGGCCTTTCCAGAGCTGTACGCGCGGTGGGAACCTGAGGCAACGGCAATCGTTGACGCGCTCGCTGGTGCGACTTCACCAACTTCTTGCGACAGTGTTCCGAACGGCTCGGCGGCGCCGGTAATGCCGATGAATCTGAGCCAGATCCGGAAGGACATCCTGCACTTCACTCAAGAAGGGCTGGGCGGGGCCTACGTGTGGGGTGGAACGGCGTTCAAAGCCTGGGACTGCTCGGGCTACGTCCAATGGACCTACCGGCAGGTGGGGATCAACCTGCCGCGCGTAGATCAGTGGACCGTGGGGCACCAAACTGACAATCCACAGCCGGGGGACTTGGTGGTGCAGAACCCGCAAGGGCCCAATAATTGGGGGCACGTCGGCATCTATGCCGGGGATGGCATGATGTACAGCGCGCTGAACCCTGCTGCTGGGACGTTGATGCATCCTGTGGATTGGAACACGGGCACGGCGTACTTTGATTTGTTGGACTGACGCCAGTCGGAGTCAAACAGGGGACATGGCAGGATTTTCCAAGATCTTTGCGATGTCTCAAGGCAAGGCGATGCCCTTCGTGCCCTTGAGGTTGCGCGGCCCGGGGTACACCATGTGCTGCTGTGCGGTCCGCCGGGGGTATGTCCTTAAGTAATGATGTGATGTGTTCCCTGTAATGACGGGCATTTCTCATCATGCGGAGCAGCGCTCTTCGGGTAGACAGAGCCCTTTCCGAGCTCCTGCCCGGGGCTCGTCATGCACGACGTGCGACCTCAAAGCTGGGATGACGACTCAGCGACATCGCCGTGCTCTTCGGACTCGCAGAGGAGCCAGAAGATGGGTAGTGAAACTACCCGACTGCGATTCCTAATCCTCAGCGTTAGGATCGTCACCCGATGCCAGCTTCTGCCGCAGGTAGTCGATATAGTCCGTACGGAGCACGTGCCGGGCTCGCGGGCGTTTCCCGCCGTTGATGTCCCGGACGTACTGCGCCAGCCGCTCCGGATTCTTGTCGGCCCACTCTTGAGCAAGGGCCCAGCCCTGCATGGCGTCGGCGTCCATCGGGATTCTGGCGTCGCGCAGCGCCAGGAGTACGCCGACCACCTGATCCTTCTCAAAGCCGGCCGATATCGTGTTGTTGTGATTCACCGTAAGCGTCAGGCTTCTCAGAGCCTCCATGACGATCGGGTCGAGTTCGGCGGAGGGAGTCTTCCAGTCCGGGCCGTCGCCAAGAATGTCCGGTTTCATCGCCGTGACACACGAGCGGATTCGGTCGGCGTTCCAAGTGATGACGCAGATGGCGCGGATCCCGTGGCCGTAGCGCACCAGCTTCCCGATGTCGTCCATGTCCGGGCAAGCCATCAGCACCGGACCGGTACCTTGTGGCGTCCCGCCACAACGACCGGCCGTTCTTACTCCGCAGGAAACCGATGAGCTCCTGGACATCATCCGGCAGCCCAAGCCGCCGGAAAATCAATTTTCTTCATCTCGCACAAGCTGCGTGAAGTCAAGGAAATTTCGGAAGTGATCACAATGATCCGCTGTGGCAAGGTAGTGGGGGACGCGGCGCCGGATGCCACACCCACCGCTGGCGTCGATGATGGTTGGCCGGCCGGTCAGGCTGACCCGGGAAAAGAAACCCGCCCGACCGGGTGAGGCGGCTTTCAAGGTCCGGGACCTCACCGTATGGTTTGATCTTCCTGTCATTTCGAGCGTGTTGAACTATATGCGAGCAAGCCCAACCCCGAACGGGGCCACCCAGCTGGCAACCGCCGACAATGGCTTCAGCAGATGGAGCCCTGGCCCGCCCGTGATCAGTCCCTTGATTTCATGTCTCAAATCTAAATGAGGGCTATTCATGGTTTGGAGCCGTCAGGGGGCCACGAGTTACCCGTGCCCGCCCGCAGCCAATCCCGCAGCCACAGCCGCCACAAACGCATCTGTCTCTGCTGACCTTCGGCTCTTCAGCCACAGCGCCGAGGTCCGCCAAGCAAGGGGATCTCTAACCAGCGGCCGCCAGACAATCCCCGCGGGCAACGGGGTCCACGGCTCTTCGTTGAAGTGCACCCCGCGGCCGGCCAGGATCAGGCCATGGGTGAAGTGCTGGTTCCGGGCGTGCACAATTGCGGCCGGCAGGTAGCCGGCGTCGCGGCAAGTTTGAAGGAACGCGTCGTACAGCGCCGGGGCCATGTGGCGCGGGAAGATGATCAGTGGATTGCCCTCAAGATCACCCAGCCGCACAGCATCCGAAGAGGCCAGCGGATGCGAAGCATTCAGCACCACTCCCAACGCCCTGGACAGCACCGGCCCCGACTCAAAGCCCACCGCGCTCAACGGATGACGGACCACCGCGACGTCCAGTTCGCCGTCACGCAGCCGCCCTACCTGTTCCACGGTGGTGAGTTCGTGCAGGTTCAGGAGCACGTCCGGGGCGGCAGCCCCAAACGAAGCGACCATCGCCTGCAGCGCCCGCGGGTTCGTGTCGGGCGGCACGGCGACCTGCAGGATGCCCGAAGCGCCCGGCCGGATCCGCCGCATCGACTCCTGTGCCAGGGCCACGCCGTCGAGCACGTTTCGCGCGTGTTCGAGCAGCAGTGCGCCTGCCTCGGACAGCTCGACGCCGGTGCGTCGCCGGTGGAACAGCAGCACACCGAGCTCTTTCTCCAGGTCCTTGATCCGCTGCGACAGCGGCGGCTGCGCCATGTGCAGGCGCTGCGCTGCGCGGCCGAAATGAAGCTCCTCGCTGAGCACGACGAAGTACTTGAGATGGTGGATGTCCATGCCGCATCATATCAGTTTGGTATCACGCTGAGTGGATTTTGATGTTAGACGGGTCACATTCCGGGATGGTCTGATGGATGTAATCCCCGCAGCATCCACGGAAGGAAAACCCCCAATGTCCCAGGAAGTCCTCTTCGAGCAAGCCGGCTCAACGGCCATCATCACGCTCAACCGCCCGGACAAGCTCAACGCTTGGACCGAGGCCATGCGCAACGAACTCATCGACTACCTGGAAGGCCTCAAGGGCAACGACGAGGTCCGCACCGTCATCCTCACCGGGAGCGGCCGCGCATTCTGCGCCGGGCAGGACCTGGCCGAGACCGCGTCCATGAACCCCGAGGACCACGCGTCCGCCGAGGCCTGGATCGACGGCTTCGACCGCCTCTACCGCGCCGTCCGCAACCTCGACCAGATCACCATCGCCGCGGTCAACGGTGTCGCGGCTGGCTCCGGCTTCCAGTATGCGCTCCTCGCGGACCTCCGCGTCGGCGATACCAAAGCCCGCATGGGCCAGCCTGAAGTCCTTTCCGGCATCCCCAGCATCACCGGAATCTGGGCCATGTGGAGCATCCTCGGCAAGTCCAAGACTTCACAGTTCGTCCTCACTGGCGAGCTCGTGGATGCCGCCGAGGCGCAGCGCCTCGGCCTGCTGAACTACCTGGCGGACGACGGCGGCGTGCTGGATTACGCGAAGGAACTCGCCTCCCGCTTGAGCCTCCTGCCTCCGGGCGCTGTTCGTTTGACCAAGAACCGTCTCCGCAGCCTCGAGGAAGATGACCTGAGCGACGCGATGGCCGAAGCCAAGCGGGTCCATCGCGAGGCCTATGGCACCGGCGAACCGCAACGCGAAATGGCCCGTTTCCTCGCCGGCAGCGGACGCTGAAGGACACCCGAAATGACCCTGACAACGCAAGACCGCTACCCGGACATGCTCGCCTCCCACCGCTGGGAGGTGCCGGAGTTCTACAACATGGCGGCCGACGTCGCCGACCGGCACCCACGCGACAAGCGCGCGCTCATCCTTGAGTCCGCCGTCGAGGGCCGCCGGGACATTAACTGGGGCGAAATCCAGGACCGTTCGCGGCAAATCGCCGCCACCCTCCAGACCGCCGGCATCAAGAAAGGCGACCGGGTCGCCGTGCTGTTGCCGCAGCGTGCCGACGCCCCCGCTGCCTATCTCGGCGTGCTGCGGACCGGTGCCATTCTGGTCACCATGTCCCTGCTGTGGGCCGCGGAACCCATCCGCTTCCGGCTCGAGGACAGCGGCGCCTCGGTGATCATTGCCGAAGAATCAGCCAAGGCGCTGTTCGACGGGTACGACGGGACGTTCATCGACATCGACAGCCCGGCAATCGCCAACGCGCCGGTCGAGTTCGAGGACGTAGAGACCCGCGCCGACGACCCCGCGCTCATCTTCTACACCTCGGGCACCACCGGCAGGGCCAAGGGAATCGTCCATGCGCACCGGACGCTGCTGGGCCACAACGAGTTCGAATACTGCCACCAGATCGGCAACGGCGACGTCTTCTATGGCGCAGGGGACTGGGCATGGTCGCTCGCCAAGCTTATGGGTCCGCTCCGGGCCGGAGCCACGCACCTGGTGTTCCGGCCCGCCGGAGGGTTCGACCCGGCGTCGTTGTTGGAGAGCATGAGCCGCAATAAGGTCAGCAGCGCGCTGGTCAACCCGACGTTTCTGCGCAAGATGCGGGAGGACGTGCCCGACGCCGGCACCCGCTTCCCGCTGTACCTGCGGACAGTCTGTTCTTCCAATGAGCCGCTGACGCCGGATCTTATCCTCTGGTTCCGGGACCAGTTTGGTGTCACGTTGATGGACTACTACGGCTCAACCGAGTCCTACCCTTTGCTGGGCAACTTTCCCGCTGTTCCGGTGAAGCCGGGATCCATGGGCCGGCCGCTCCCCGGTTGGGAGGTCGCCCTGCTGGATGAGAACGAGCAGGAAGTGCCGGCAGGCGAGACCGGTGAAATCTGCCTCCGGGCCCGTTCCAACCCGCAGTTCCCCTTGGGATACTGGAATATGCCCGAAGCCTCGGCCGCTGCGTTCGGTGGCGACTGGTACCACACCAAGGATCAGGCCTACGCTGACGAGGACGGCTACTTCTGGTTTCTCGGTCGAAGCGATGACGTCATCAAGACGTCGGGCTACCGGGTGGGGCCGTACGAGCTGGAAGCGGTCATCAGGGAACTCGATCCCGTCAGGGATGTGTCAGTGACGGGAGTGCCGGATGACCTCCGAGGCCAGTCCATCAAAGCGTGGGTGGAATTGATGCCGGGCCACACTGGCGACGCGGAATTGAGTGAGTCGATCGTGGCCCACGTCAAGGCGAACTTCTCCCGCTTTGCCTACCCGCGTTTTATCGAATACGTCTCCGCGCTGCCGAAATCGTCTACCGGAAAAGTCCAAAGGGCACAGCTCCGCGCACTTCCTCACTCTTCACCTTCCGACCCCCACGAAGGACAAGCGTCATGAATACCCTCATTGACAACTCAGCAGAGACTGACTCTTCCCCGCGCCGGAGCCTCAAGCGCGTAGCCGCTGCGGCCGCCGTCGGGAACTTCGTGGAATGGTTCGATTCGGCGGCGTATGCCGTGATGTCGGTAACCATCGCGAAACTCTTCTTCCCGGACTATTCGACGACTGCGTCCCTGCTGGCCGTGTGGGCGATCTTCGCCGGAGGCTTCATCGCCAGGCCGCTGGGTGCGGCGTTCTTCGGCCGCTACGGCGACAGGATTGGCCGCAACAAGATGCTGGGCCTGTGCGTGGTAATCATGAGCGCCGCGACATTCTGCATCGGCATCCTGCCTACCTTCGCCGTGATCGGCGTGTGGGCCCCGATCCTGTTGTTCGTGTTCCGAGCTGTTCAGGGGTTCACTACCGGCGGTGAGTATACGGGCTCTTCGGCGTTCATCGTCGAGTACGCGCCGGCCGGGAAACGGGCCACGTACGCCAGCATCATCCCGGCCACCGTGGGCCTGGCCTCCGTGGCCGGCGCACTGCTCGGCGCAGCCATCACCGCGAACCTCAGCTCGAGTGACTTGCAGGCCTGGGGCTGGCGGGTCCCGTTCCTGCTCGCGGCCCCCCTGGGCCTGATCGGACTGTACATCAGGTCCCGCGTGGACGACACTCCGGTGTTCCGCGGCCTGGAAAACAAAGGCAAAGTGGCCGAAAGGCCCCTGGGCGACGCCATCCGGCTCTGCGCTCGGCAGATCTTCACCCTGTTTGGCTACAGCATCACTAACGCGATCGCGTACTACCTGATGAGCAGCTACATGATCGCGTACATGACCTCGAGCTTGCACTACTCCAGCACTGAGTCCATGATCACGAGTGTCGTGACGATGCTCGTGTACACCGCGGTTTGCCCGCTCGCGGCCAGGGCCAGCGACAAGTACGGACGCAAGAGGATGCTCCTGGTGGCGTGCATTGGCTTCGTGGTGATGACGATTCCCGCCTTCGCGATCATGCCACTGGGACTGGGGTTCGCTATCCTGGGGACGAGCATCCTGGGCGCCCTGGTGGCCGTGATCGGAACCTCCAATGTGCCGGCCCTCGTGGAGATGTTCCCGAGCTCCGTGCGGGCCTCCGGCTCGGCGATCGGCTACACCTTGGCTTACGTCCTGTTCGGCGGCACCGCACCGTTCGTGGCTACGGGACTGGTTGCCGGATTCGGAACCCCGTTGGCTCCCGCCTTCTACCTCATGGGCATGGCGGTAGTCTCCGCCGCGATTGTGATCCTGTTCTTCCGGGAGACCAAATCGCTCTCCCTCACTCGGACAACCGTTCTCTAGCCGTGGGTCCCGGGCAGGAGTTTACCTGCCTCGTGTGATGTAGAGGTTGGGCCCAATAGGGGTGTGGTTAGCGCATTCATTCCGGCCTTCACAGACAGGTGTACTGGCCATCGGCCAAGCACGGATCCGGCCGGGATCGCGAGTACAAGTCCGCTGACTGGCATTGGACGGAAGTAGGACGTCCTGGAATCCAGCGCGAAATAGGCCGGACTGCTGGACCGACGGACAGCCTCAATCCCGGCAAGACCTTCAAACACAGAATGGAATACAACATGAGCGAACTGCACCCCATCCCCCTGCCCGCCTCCTTCCTTGGCGCAGGAGCCATGGGTTGTGCGATCATCAGGGGTTTGCTGAATGCCTCGATACCTGCCGAAGGCGGCATACGCGCGACCGGCCACTGGTCCTCGCAACTGCAGGAGCTCAGCGACGCGGGCGTAACAGCCTTCGATTCCAGCACAACTCCAAGCGCGAACATCCAGGCCGTTTCCGGTGCAGGGCTGATAGTCCTAGCAGTCAAGCCCGACGTGGTGCCCAAGGTGCTGAAGGAAATCGCAGAGGCCGTAGAACCGGGCGCCGTTGTTGTAAGCATCGCAGCCGGCATTAGCATCGCTGCGCTGGAATCGATCTTGCCGACCACCGTGCCTGTAGTGCGCGTTATGCCCAACATCCCGGCAGTGGTGGGGAGGGGCGTTACGGGCATTAGCCCGGGAACCCATGCGAGTGACCAGGACCTGGCCATCGTGGAACGGCTCTTCCAAACCGTGGGTTCCGTCCTGACCGTTCCTGAAAACCAGCTCGACGCCGTCACGAGCATCTCCGGCTCCGGTCCCGCTTACGTCTTCTGCCTCATTGAACTCCTCACCGAGGTTGCCATTGACAAGGGCTTCACGCCCGAACAGGCGGCTTTGCTCGTCAACGGAACATTCAGTGGCGCCAGCGAACTGCTGGCAAGCACGGGCCGCTCCCCCCGCGAACTACGTGCCCAGGTGACAAGCCCAAACGGCACAACGGCGGCCGCGATTGCTGTGATGGAGGCTAGCGAAATCAAGCAGGTCCTCAAAGAGGCAACGGACGCCGCGTTCACCCGAGCCAAAGAGCTTGGGTTGTAGCAACGCGTCACCGCCGTCAGGTTAGAGTCATTCCGTTGCCGACAGGTGAACTCGGCGTTCCTGACCAGGCGTTCATCGGAAGCCAGGAAGAAGAGCGATATCCCCGGCACGAACAAGGCCGGCGAGGGAACGGACTGGACGCCGGTCGCGGCGAACCCCATGCACGTCAACTAGAAAGGCCGGCGGCAGTACTTTAGTTTCCCTCACAGGCAAGGGTAAGGCCCCGATGCCTGACCGAAAGCGCCAATCAAATAGACCGCACCGCGTCTCCTGGGATTCCGTTCCGGCCGACCTATCAGCAACAGCTGCCGGGCAGGCCGCAGCGGGGATCAAACGATCCGCATGCCGGAATTTCTTTCCGAGCTGGCTCGAGAGGCGGCCAGTCGCGCAGCAAAGTATTGCCCAGTTGCCAAGTGAGCGGAGGGATTCGCTACAACGGTTCTCCTGAAGATCGCCGCCACCCACGTGACCCGACGATCCTGGACCCATGGACTCCCTGATGAACGAGATTCCCCTACGTCTCTGGCAGCGCAGCAACGGTTTTTGCTAGACCGGACCAGGACCGTGCTGGGAAGCGGCCACGAACCTAAACACTTGGGTGACTGGGCGGTGCCGGCCAATCCCAGGTCTCGCCGCACCAGCAGCGGCCATCCTCGTGCTCCTGGATGACGAGAACCCGTTCCTCATAGCTGAGCATTCCTCCAGTGCAGCATCGGCGAACGGCTGGCGGTAAAGCGTCTTGGTCTATGTGGAAAACCGCAGATAACGGCATCGGAGTGCTCTGCCCGTGAGCCTCCTGTGACCACCACCGAGATCCGAGCGGCGGCGAACCATGGACGAGTCTTCAATTCCGGGAACCTAGGCGGATGCACCACCAACTCTTTCCTTCACCCTCGACGGCGAGTTTGGCCGGCGTGTGCTGTCGGAGCTCGAGAGTCAGTGAACATGTGGTGATCGCAGCGGGAAGGGGCTGTTTGTGCTGATTTAGCAGGGAACCTTTCCCCTCGTTTATGAGCGAAAAACATACCCCTCACATAGACCCCCGGGTCTATGTCCTTAACCGTGTATGCGTGAAGGCATGCTGGCGGTGGCCAACTTGCCGTCAAACATGCGCGCGTCATCGCGCGGAAGCGGCGCCTGCCCGAGCCCGGCCCGCTGCTGTCCGGGAACGCCGTGGGCGACGTGCGAGCGGTGAGCGCGGACCTCGACGCGGCGATAAGGCCAGCGGGCTAAGCCAACTCACCGCGGTCTCCGGCGCGAACACCAACTGACGGATATGGGTCCGGCGTAGGTCGCGCGAGGGCACTCGGCCATATGTGGCCACGTTCTCCGACCCATGCCTATTTTTGGGACGGGTTGATGACGACGCCGAAGATGCGGGCCTCGGCCAAATGGAGCCCGGAGCCGGAGCGGACGGAGACATCGACGATGTTGTTGCGGCCGTACCGGGTCCGCTGGATTCCCACTGCCTCGATGTATTCGACGTCGTTGCCGCCTGCGGCAATGTAGGTGATGTCGGCCTGGCGGGAGACGGAAGGCTGCCCGGTGGATTCGCAAACGAACGCGAAACAGGTGTCCGCCAGAAAGAACACGTACCCGCCGTGGAGGATGCCGTGGCCGTTCCTCATGGTTGGGGCGATGGGCATGCGCATGGTGATCCGCCCGGGTTCCGCGTCCGTGACGGTGATCCCTAGGTTCGTGGAGGCTGAGTCTTCCTGGAGCCGCCGCGACATGAGGTGGAAAATTGTTGGGGGCCGGGCGTCGACGGTATCCGGAAGGGCCATGGGTGTTCCCGCTTTCAGAGGTGGTGATGGGCGCCCGGGAGTTGCCCTGCCGGTACGGACAGGGCCCTTCCCGGGTCAGTGGACGTGGAGGGGCTGCAGGATTCGGAGCACTTGCGCGCAGAGCTCGGAGAGCTCCGCGGCTTTGGAAGTGGTCCCGAGGATGTACCTGTCGGGGCGTACCACCAGCGCGCCGGCGTCGACGCTCTCCAGGAGCTCCTCGTGTCCGGCTTCATCCGGCCCAAGCACATGGACCTCCTGTTGCGTGGAGATGCCGTTCTGCAGGTCCGGGGGGAGTGAGGCCCATAATTCCGGTCGGGTCACGATGAGGAAGCGTTGGCCTACGCGGTCGTCAAATCGCCCTCCGTTTTCGAGCATGGGCTGGATCGCGCAGGTACCGGCTGGAGTGGGCCGCCCAGCATGCAGTCCGCCGCCCAGGACGGGGACCTTTGGGGCGGTGTCTTGGGGGTTGTTGCGGACGTGGGCGTCACGGCCGGCGGCGACGTTGGGGTCGGTGGTTTGCACGATGGCCGACATTCGCGTCGCCTGGTCGATCCAGGCGCGGACGTGCGGGCTGCGGTCGGCTTCGTAGCTGTCGAGCAGCGCCGGGTCGCCGCCGCTCAGAACGGCCGCGAGTTTCCAGGACAGGTCGTTGGCGTCACGGATGCCGGAGCAGAGCCCTTGGCCGTAGAGCGGGGGTGAGAGGTGTGCCGCGTCCCCCGCGAGGAAGATCCGGCCATTTCTCCAGCGGTCGGCGAGGAAGGAACGGAACGTGTAGACGCCTGAGCGTTCGACGTGGAAGTTCTCGGGAGTGAGTAGCCCGCCGGAGAGCTCTCCGAGCTTGTCGGGGTCGGTCAGGTCCTCGTCGTTGTCCGTTTCAAGGACTTTGAACTCCATCCGCCCGTGGCCCCCCGGCATGGCTGCCCAAAGTTTGGGCCGGGAATGGTGTCCGAAGAACACCATGCTGCCCTCTACAGGCGGGGTATCTCCGCAGAGGCCGTCGACTACGAGCCATGGATCGTTGGGGCCGAGGACTGCGAAGGTTGACCCGATGTCGTGGCGGACACGGGACGAGGCCCCGTCGCAGCCCACGAGGTAGCGGCCCGTGTAGGTCCGGGTAGCGCCCCCGGGCTCTGTCACGACGCAGCTTACGGATTCCTCGTCCTGGGCGATGCTGTTTACTTTGTGTCCGGGGAGGAGGCTTACCGAGGGGTAGCTCTCGATCTCGGAGCGCATCAGTCGGTCGAACTCTGGCTGGTTGAACATGTAGTCGTCATGCCAGCCATGGATTCCCAGGGCGCCGGTTGGAATGTCGAGGAGGACTTCGCCAGCCTCGTTTTCCATCCGGTAGTTCAGCATCGGCTCGCAGAGGGCCTCGATGGCGTCGCCGAGCCCGAGGGCCTGGAAGGTGCGGAGGGTCTCGCCGTCGAAGTGGACGGCCCGTGGTTTCGGCCAGACCTCGTGGTCCTTCTCGAATCCGATAGCGGAAATCCCCCGGGATCCGAGGAGGGCGAGGAGGACCTCGCCGACCGGCCCGCCGCCGACGACGAGAACGTCGCAATCAGTCATCTTTTCGCTCCTTTGCGTAGGTGATGAACGGTACTAGTGTGACGCGCTGTCGGCGCGGGTTTCGGGAGCCGCGTGACCGGCGGGGACCGGACCGCGGACCTGGTTGCGTTGGTGTCCCAAACCGGTGATGGTGCTTTCCATGACGTCGCCGTCCTGCAGGAACCGGCCCCAGTGGGAGCCGTTGCCTTGCGGTGATCCGGTAATCACCATGTCTCCCGGCCGCAGCACGACGCGTCCGGAGATGTAGGAGATGAGCCGCGCGATGCCGAACACCATGTCGCCGGTGTTGCCCTGCTGCATGGCCGTGCCGTTGAGGCTGAGCGTGATGTCCAGGTTCTGGGGATCGGGGACGAACCTGGCCGGCACCAGGTAGGGGCCGGTGGGGAAGAAGGTCGGGTGGTTCTTTGACCTCATCCAGTCGGTGCCCATCATCGGGATGTCCGTGCGGGGAACCAGGGACCGCGTGGTGAGGTCGTTGCAGATGGTGTACCCGGCTACGTAGTCCATCGCGTCCTCTTCTGCCACCTGGTAGGCGTCGCGGCCGATAATGACGCCAAGTTCCAGCTCCCAGTCGTGCTCGGACCCCACGGTGGGAAGCCGGACGTCGTCGTTCGCCCCACAGATGGCCGAGGAGGCGCCGACCCAGACGTACGGCTCCCCGGTGCGCGCCCGTTCGTCGATCTCACGCGCGGCTTGTTCGCGCAGTTCGTCCGCTGAGGCGGCTGGGTCCCCGAGCCGATGGGCCACGGTCATCTGGATGACGTGTTCGCGGTAGTTGGCGCCGGCGGCCAGGATCTGCCCGGTGGGCGTGACCGGGGGCAGGATCGTCAGCTCGGACAGGGGGTACGACGGTGTGCGCTCGAGCGTTGCTGGGTCCGCGGTGAATTCGGCGAGGACCTCGATGCTCCGGTCCCAGTCCCTGAGGATTGTGGGCATGTCGACGGCGCCGGGCAGGACGCCCGCGATGTCATGGACTCTGCCGTCGACGACGACGCCGGGAAAGGGAGCCCCGCCGGCGGCGAAGGTGCCCAGTGCGAACGAGGTGGTCATGGTTGGTGCCTTTCGTGGTGCGGCGCGGTGGTCGGGCCCGCATGTGCGGGTGCGTAGCGGGCGTACTGTTGGAGGAGTTCGGCGTCATCGACCGCGCCTAGGTCTGCGACGGAGGACGGCACGGCGCCTTGGATGATCCGTTTGACGGGGACCTCGAGCTTCTTTCCCGTGCGGGTGTGGGGGATGCCCGGGACGGGGATGATGGCGTCGGGGACGTAGCGCGGGGAAAGGTCCCGCCGGATTGCCTCCCTGATGCGAGCGGCCGCTTCGTCGGCGTCTGTCCCGTCCGCGAGGACGACGAACAGGGGCATGTAGTAATCCGATCCCAGTTCGGCGCCGACGACGAGCGCCTCCCGGACTTCGGGCAGCTGCTCGACGATCCGGTAGAGGTCCGCGGATCCCAGCCGGATTCCGTTGCGGTTGAGGGTGGAGTCGGACCGTCCGTGGATCACCGAACTGCCGTCGGAGTCGATCTCGATGAAGTCCCCGTGCCGCCATACTCCCGGGTAGGTGTCGAAGTAGGCCTCGCGGTACCGGCGTCCATCAGGGTCGTTCCAGAAGAAGAGCGGCATCGAGGGCATGGGGTCGACGACGACCAGCTCGCCCTTGGCGCCGAAGAGCCGGCCGCCGGCTTCGTCCCACGCCTGGACGTTCACGCCCAGGGCGGGTGCCTGGAGACGGCCGACCCGCACCGGCAGGGTCGGAACCCCGCAGACAAAGACCGAGGCGATGTCCGTGCCGCCGCTCATGGAGGCCAGCCAGACGTCGCCGACGCTCCCGTAGACCCAGCGGAACCCGTCCTCGGGCAGCGGGGAACCGGTGACGTGCACGGCGCGGAGTGCCGTCAGGTCGAAGTCACGGCGTGGTTCCAGGCCCGCCTTGAGGCAGGCATGGATGTACCCTGCACCGGTCCCGAGCACGGTGACGCGCTCCTGTGCGCTCAGCCGCCAGAGGTGTTCCAGGTCCGGGTGGGTCGGGTTGCCGTCCAGCAGCACTGCGGTGGCACCGCAGCCAAGGGCCGAGACCAATCCGTTCCAGACGACCCAGCTGGTGGAAGCCACGCTGAGAAAGCGGTCGCCGGGGCGGAGGTCGGAGTGGATCGAGAGCATTTTCAGCTCCTCGAGGAGCGCTCCGCCGTGCCCGTGGACGATTCCTTTCGGTACGCCAGTGGTTCCGGAGGAGAAGAGCACCCACAGGGGGTGGTCGAACGGCAGCGTGCTGTACCGGGGCTCGGCCGGTGTGGCGGCCAGGTCCTCCCATTTGTCGCTGGGGATACTCAGGACCGGGGGCGCGGCGTCGGTGTGCCGGTCTACCCAGACGACGCGTTCCAGGGTGGGTAGCTGCTCTACCACGGTGGCGAGATCGGCGGTCCGGTCCCGGTCGCGTCCGCCGAGCCGGTATCCAGGTGCGGCGATCAGGACGCGCGGGTCGAGCTGGCCGAACCGCGAGGCGATGGCGCCGGTTCCGAACTCGGGGGAGCAGATGGTCCAGACGGCGCCGACGCTGGCGCAGGCCAGGAACGCGGCGACGGCTTCAGGGACGTTGGGCAGCACGGCGGCGACGCGGTCCCCGGGCCGGATTCCCATGCCGCGCAAGGCGGCGGCGACGGTGGCGACGAGTTGCCGCAGGCGCTCCCAGGAGATCTCTTCGCGCTGCCCGTCCTCGGCGAGAGCGATCAGCGCCGTGCCGTTCCTGCCTTCGAGCAGATGTTGGGCGAAGTTTACGGTCCGCCCCGGGAACCAGGCGGTGCCCGGCATGGGTCGGCCGTCGGTGGTGGGGCCGGGGGTTCCGCCAAGCTCCACGCCCATAAACTCCCTGAACAGCGGCCAAAAGGCGGCCGGGTCCGCCACGGACCAGCTCCAGAGCTCGTGGTAGTCCGATGCGGTGATTCCGCGGCCCTGCAGCCACTCGGTGAAGCGGGCCACGTTGGACTGCGCCGCGTCCTCTTGAGAGGGGTGCCAGATGACTTCGCCTGACCGGGCGTCGGGTGTGACGATCACGGTCTGGCCGCTTCGGTGCGGGCGGTTCCGAGCTGTGCGGGCGTGGCCGGTTCGGTGCCGAGCAGGGCGAACAACATGCGGCAGTTCCGGCCGGAGCGGTTGGACCAGGCGTGGTTTGTGGCGCGCTGGATGACGACGTCGCCGGCCTTCAGGAGCGTCTCGCCCTCGTCGAGCATCAGGACGATCTCGCCGTCGAGGACGACGGCGTAGTCCAGCGAGTCCGTGCGGTGGAACCAGAAGTGCCGGGGTTTCTGGCCGTCAGAGGGTTTCTGCCGTGCTTCCTCGCCGTCGATTTCGTCGAAGACGACAGAAGCGGCCTTGGCCGGGTAGGTCTCGTCGGGTGGGAAGTCGGCGACGCGCAGGATGGTGCCGCCGGCGGGTGGGAACGTCGGGATGTCGGCATCGGCCGACGCGGCGTCCCGGGGCGTCGCGTGGTCGATGGGGCCGGCGGGTGTCGCCCAGGCGACGCTGGCCCCGAAGCCCGGGACGGTGTCCGAGGACCAGGAGTGCGGTGCGTCGGAATCGAGGTCGATGATGGACCGCCCGTGGGCGTCGTGCCCGGTAACGATCCTTCGCAGCGGGGCTCGTTCGGTGGTCATGACAGGCTCGCTTCCTTGGCGAAGGGGTAGGGGCGGGCGGTCGGCCACCACGGGTAGGCCTCTCGTTCGGCGGAAAGGGTGTTGCGCAACGTACCGACGCCCTCCAGTTCCATGTCGATGGTGTCGCCTGGCTCGAGCTTCCTGCCGAGTTCCAGCGCCGATCCAAACCCCATGGTTCCGGAGCCGATGATGTCGCCTGGCTGCAGGCGGTCCGCGATGGAAACGTAGGCGACCAGTTCCTCGGGCGAGTACAGCATGTCGGTGGCCTCGCAGGAAGTCCATTGCTGCCCGTTGACGCTAACGGTGGCCTTCAGCCCGTCGACCGAGGCGATCTCGTCGATGGTGGTGATCCATGGACCGATCCCGTAGGCGAAGTCCTTGCATTTTTGTGGACCCATGCCGATGGCCATTTCGCTGCCCTGGATGTCCCGTGCGCTGAAGTCGTTGAAGATGGTGATCCCGAAGACGTGGTCGAACGAGGTCCCGGGGGTCAGGTTACGGCCGGGGGTTCCGATCACGTAGCCGATCTCCACTTCGTAGTCGAGGGCGTCGCTGAAGGAGGGGTAGGGGATCTCTTCGCCGTGGCCGTAGACGGTTGCGGTTGAGCCCTTGAAGTATCCGGGGATTTTGTAGATGTTCGGGTTGGGCAGGCTCTTGGTGACCGTTTCGGCGAAGTTGACGATGTGCTGGTTGAAGGTCAGTCCGTCCCGGATGACCGGCGGGTCGACGGCGGCGCGCCACTGGGCCTCTGCCATGGGAAGGGAGGCGTCGTCGGCTGCGTCGAGGGCCTGCGCTGCGGCTTCCAGGAAGAAGGGGCCCGCGCCGATGGCGGCGGACATGCTGGGCGGGAAGATTTCCCTGGCCAGGCGGCGGGCGGAAGCCTGGGAGGCTCCACGTCGCTGTTGTGCCACGGAGAAGGCCGTGGCGAGGTCAACCACGCGTCCTTCCTCGGGAAGCGCGGCGACGATCCGCAGCTCCTCGCCATCAGGTGTGGTTCGGGCGATTCTGCCAAGTTTCACGGGGTTCCTCTTCTTTGTTCTGTTGGCCGGGGCCGGGGGGCCGGCGCCGGGCGTCTGAGCCGGTGGTTCTAGGGGCGGGGGATCGCGCCACGAGAATAATCATTGAATACGAAACGTACTGTTTTGGATATGGGATGGCAAGGCTTTTACAAACGGGCGAGAGGCCCGGGGTGGTGTCGAGGTCAAGCCCTACAGCGGCCCGGCGGCTTCGCCGACACTTTCTCGAGCGGGACAGGTTCCCAGAGGGAATCGATCCCCGCGAAGGAAGCCGGTAGCGTGCCGAGTTCCGCCCGCAGGCGGACGATCGTTCGGAGGCCCGCTTTAGAGGGAATGAGGCTGGTCGCCCGAGAGTCCCAGGCCGTGAGACTGGAGCGTTCGCCAAAGCCGGCCCCGCGCAGGACATCCGCCCCTTGGTCCGTTGAGGCGCCCTCGGCCCAGACAACGGAGCGGTTCAGTGCCGTCAGATAGGGGTCCAGTAGCGGACGAAGCTCCGGGATCCGCGCCCGGCGCACCACCAGTCCCTGGCCCGGGTAGTCGGGATAGCGGTCGTTGAGGTCCAGGATTCTGACGAATCCGGCGTCTTCGGCCATCTCGTCCAGCGGTGGCCCGAGCAGGGTTGCATCCACCGTATCGTCGACGAGCGCCGTGAACCGTTCGCGTACGCCTCCGACCTCGACATAGTCGACGTCGACGTCCTGGAGCGCGTGCCTGGCGACGATCGAGAATCCGTTATGGGGTGCGTCGACGGCGAACCGGGCGCCCGTCAGGTCGCCGGGCCGGCGTATCCCTGGACGGACATAGAGCCCCAGCGGGGTCGTCTGTTCCAGCTGTGCCACGAGCGCGAAGTCGCCGCCCTGCTCGTTCCAGATCAGGAGGTTGTCCATGGCTGTTACGGCGAGGTCCCTCTCCCCGCTCAGCAGCTCCTCGCGTTGCTGGTCGCTGGAGCGCGTCGCCGACGTTTCCAGTTGAATGCCTGCCTCTGCGAAGAATCCTAGATGCGATGCGATGGCCTGCAGAGTGGGCGGGACGAACTGGGTTTGCCTCAGGGTGGATGTCATAGCCGTTCCACCACCATGGCCATGCCCTGTCCGCCGCCCACGCATAGTGTGGCCAGGCCGAGGGTTCCGTCGCGGTGCCGCAGTCCGTTGATGAGGGTGGCCAACATGCGTACACCCGTGGCACCAAAGGGATGCCCCAGGGCGATTGCCCCGCCGTGGGGATTCACTCTGTCTATATCGGCGCCGAGTTGGCGGATGGAGGGCACAACCTGGGCTGCAAAGGCCTCGTTCAGCTCAATGACGTCAACGTCCCCGATCCCCAGACCGGCGCGTTGGAGGGCGATGCGGCTGGCGTCGACGGGGCCAAGTCCCATGATCTCCGGCGAAAGCGCCGACACGGCTGTGGAGACGATGCGGGCCTCGGGCCGCAGGCCCAGGGCCCGTGCCTTGGCCGCGCTCGTGATCACGGCGGCAGAAGCGCCGTCGTTCAGCGGGCTGGCGTTGCCCGCCGTCACTGTGCCACCGGGGTGGAATGCAGGCACGAGTCCCGCGAGGATCCCGGCCGTGGTGGCCGGGCGAGGGCAATCGTCCGCGGATACGGTCGTGCCGTCGGGCAGGGTCGCCGGGGCGATTTCCCGGGAGAAGAAGCCGGTGGCCGCGGCGTCCGCTGCGCGTTGTTGGGAGAGCAGCGCGTAGTCATCCTGATCCCGGCGGGTGGTGCCCGTGGTCCGGGCAACGAACTCGGCGGTCCATCCCATCGAGATGTAGGCGTCCGGCAGCACGCTGCGCTGGCGCGGGTCGGTCCATGCCAGGTCCTGGTCGAAGACGCGCCGTGCGATGTCCCGGGGTGCGTTGAAGGCCGGGTGGCGGGCCTCGCGGTGGTGTGCGGCGTCGTAGCGCGAGACGCACTCGACGCCGCCGACGAGGAAAGCGTCGCCCTCACCTGCCCGGATGGCGTGGAACGCCATCCGGGCAGCCTGCAACGACGAGGCGCAGAAACGATTGACGGTCGTGCCCGGCAGGCCATCGAGTCCGGCCATGATGGCAACCCGGCGGGCAATGTTCTGCCCGTGCTCACCCTCCGGCGCGGCGCAGCCAAGGCTGAAGTCCACCAAGTCGGCGGGGGCCAGTTCCGGCACCCGGTCCAAGACGGCCCGGACCGTGCCCAGGACCAGGTCTTCGGGCCGTACGTCCTTTAGTGACCCTTTGGCCGCCCGGCCGATAGGGCTCCTGAGTGCCGAGACGATTACCGCGTCATTCAACTGCATTCCGCCATCTCCCTAGGCCTGGAACGCGGGGGACTTTATGGCAGCCGCCTTGATCAGCTCGGCCTCGCTGCCAGGCACCAGGCCCTGTTCGGTGGCGGTGGGAGCAGCGGCCAGGGGGAATGCCTCCAGCATGGACTGCGGAAGTTCCCGGTTCCGGTACTGGTCGTTAGCACCCAGTTCGGGGGTCCACCGGTTCGGCTGCCAGTCCGGGACGTAGTTGCGGTAGCCGCCCGTATTGACCTCGATGCGCAATCCGCTGGCCTCGCGGAAGTACAAGTAGTCCTGCTCGCCGATGCCATGAACGCCGGGGCCGAATTCCATCGGTGTCCCGTTCTCGATGAGCAGGTCCGCTGCGCGGGCCAGTTCGGCCTGTGTGTCGAGCCAGAACGCGTAGTGGTGGATACGCCCCGGACGGTCTGAGGCATCGAGCAGAATCCCCAGGTCGTGGGACTTCTCGTTCGTGGTCAGAACCCCAAAGAAAGTCACCTCAGGGTTCTCAAAGTCCGCGAACGCCATGATCCGGAACCCCAGGACCTCGTTGTACCAATTCGCGAAGCCCTTCACATCGGACGCCGCGATGGTGACGTGGTCAAGTTGACGGGGCGCGATGCCCCGGTCGCTGCGCTTGGACGGACGATCAGGGTAGGTTGAGGCGAGTTCGCCGTGCGCCTTGTACAGCTCGACGTCCCAGAACAGCTGCATTGTGTGGCCATAGGGGCCGGTAAAGAGGTACGAGCGGCCGATGCCCTCGCCGGCGTCTTTCCATGCGCCCGCGTACTCGGTGGCATCGATCCGGCGCGCGGCCTCGTCGAGGGCCTCCGCGCTGCTCGTGCGCCAGGCCATGGAGACCATGCCCGGCTCGTCGCCCTGAACCAGCACGACACTGTAGGCGTAGTAGTCACCCCAGCAGCGTAGAAAGACCTTCTCGTCGGTCCGTTCGACGACCCGAAGGCCGACCTGTTCCTCGTAGTAGCGAATCGACTCTTCGAGGTCGGTGGCGTAGATCTCGATGTGGGACAGGTGGGAAAGGAGCTTGATCATCATTGATCCTTTTCGTGGAAGTGCGGATGGTTTGTGGCCGGCACTATCCACTGTGTGTCATCACACACATATTGGGAAGACGATATTTGCTATGCCTACGTATCGTCATACCTGATACCCAACGAGGTCCAGACGCAAGGGCGCCGCGGGAGAACTAGGCGCGGTCCGGCGGTAGAAGAGGGGCGCAGGCGGACGCCAACTGCTCCCGAAGCCAGCGGTGCGCGGGGTCGTATTCCCTGTCGCGGTGCCACCAGAACGCCTCTGAAATGGGGGACAGCAGGATGGGAGGCGGCACGATGCGCAGGCCAGTCGAGGCGCGGACAGCGTCTTCTGCCAAGCGCTTGGGTAGCAGGGCTATCCGGTTGGATCCATCGACCAGGGACGGGATGACGAAGAAGTGCGGAGTGATGGTGCTGACCAGGGGGTGCAGTCCGGCGATCTGCAGCTGGCGGGCGGCCGGAGTGAGGGCGCCGGGCCCCCAGATGGTGGTGATCCAGGGCGAGGAGAGCAGCTCGTCAGCCGTTGGGATCTCGCTGAGGGCGGGATTGTCGACGGCAACGAGACAGGCCCAGTCGTCGACCAGGACATCCAGATGCGGCTGTTGAGTGAGATACCCGTGGGGAAGGAACATTCCGTCGACGTCCCGCAGCGAGTCGGGCGCTTCGTCGACATGGGACGTAAGGATTTGGTCGAATCTTAGTCGGATCCCGGGCGCAGTTCCGGCCAACCGGGCCAGGAGCCGCCTGCCAACCTGCGACGTGGCGTAGTCCGTGGCGAGGATACGGAACTCGCGCGTGCTTTCCGCCGGCCTGAACTCCAACTGCGCACTTGCGATTCGTTCGACCCCGTGCAGAGCGGCGGGCAGTTCGTCCCTGAGGCGAGTGGCCAGGGCGCTCAGGAGGTACGCATTGCCTTCGCGCACCAGGAGGGGATCATCGAAGTGTCGCCGGAGCTTGGCGAGGAAGCCCGAAGCCGTTGGTTGGCTGACCCTGAGCCGGGCTGCGGCGGAACTGACGTTCCGTTCCTCCAGCAGGACTGCCAGCGGGATCAGGAGATTGAGGTCCAGCTGGATGCTGGGTCGCGCAGGCGATCCCACCGCTAGCCGCCCGACCCCTGGGCCACCGGCGCCGATGACGGTGCGAGGCCGCGCATTGCACCGTTGAAGACCTGCTCGGCGAAGTCGTCGTCGAGCGGTCCGGTGCCGAGCAGCAGGCGGTGATAAATCGGTGAGTAAAGCAGCGCCGCGGCGACATCGGGTTCGATGTCGCCGCGGATGACGCCACCGTCCATGCCGCGCAGAATGATTGCCCGGACCACCTGGTTTCGACCTGACCAGAAGCGCTCCCGGAAAGCGTTCAACGCCTCGTCGTCGTATTGCCCTGCCGCAACCAACTGGGCCACGATCCGGCCGACGGGCCCGGCGTACTGCCGCACCACCGTTCGCACGTGGCTGCGGAGGGCAGCGACGGCGTTCAGGTCGTCTCCGGGAGCCGTATGGGAGATGTGGTCTTCGATGAAGGCATCGAGGACCACCGCACTCTTGCTCGGCCACCAGCGGTAGATGGTTGCCTTGCTGACCCCCGCCCTCGACGCGATGGCCTCCATGGTCAGCTGTTCGAGCGTCAGGCCCTCGCCGTCGCGCGCTCCAAGCAGATGCAGGGCAGCTGCGAGGATCGATTGTCGACTGGTTTCACTTCGGGTGACCATGGCGCCATATTAGCCGAAAGTCCACCAATGCGAAACGGGGCGTTTCGCATCAATGAGCTATGTGCCGATGAGCGCCGGCCCTTTTTAGCTGCAGCATTATGCCGATACAGCCTATCGGAGCAGCAAATACCGCTGACAAGGAGCCCTCGGGAAAACGCGGCCGGGACGCGGGATTCGGCATCCGGGTCGGGTGCGTATCGCTCGGGGGCATAGGAGGCATCGGGAGGATTTATTTCCGCTGACTCCTCATTGCCACCCATAGTGAGGCTCATCACACCCACCAATGGCGGTGGGTCCGACGCCTTGAAGGGAAACCATGGAAAACGTTACTACGGGGGCACCGCTCACAGCGGCACAGACGCACCAACGGCAGGCCGGGCGGATACATGCGGTCCTGCTTCTGGCAGGCAGCTGCATGCCCGTGCTGGGCGCCGTCCTTTTGGCCCCAGTCCTGCCGTCCATGACCGCGGCGTTCGCAACTACCCCCGGCGCCGAGATCCTGGTACCGGTCGTCCTGACCGTGCCTGCGCTCATGGTCGCCGTCCTTGCACCGTTCGCCGGCGCCGTCGCGGACCGGTTGGGCCGCAAGAACCTGCTGCTTGCCGCCCTGGTGCTCTACTCAATCTTCGGAACTGCGCCGCTGTGGCTGGATTCCCTGACATCGATCGTGGCTTCCCGGATCGGGGTGGGTGTGGCTGAGGCGGCGATCATGACGGTCTGCACTACCCTGATCACCGACTACTACTCAGGCAAGCAACGAGACAAGTACCTGGGCATGCAGGTGCTTGTCGCCACACTGGCCGCCACAGCGTTCTTCGCCGTCGGCGGCGCCCTCGGCAGCCAAGGGTGGCGGACTCCGTTCTGGCTCTACGCCATCGCCGTGGTCATCGCCGTCCCCATGGCGTACTTCTTCTGGGAGCCCACCACACGGACCGCCGAGCAGAGGCGCGCACCCGTGCCATGGCGTCAAATCGCCATGCCGTCCCTCGTGACGCTGTTCGGCGGGATCATCTTCTACGCCCTGGTCGTCCAGCTGCCCTACGTGCTCACAGGCCTCGGGGTCACCAACGTCAGTCTGATCGGAGCCGGAACGGCACTGGCCTCATTGGCAACCGCCGCCGGGGCGTTCTCCTTCCGCAGCACCGCGAAGCACGGGCCGAACCGGTTGCTGCCCGTCGCGTTCAGCCTGGCCGGCATCGGCCTGCTGGCCGTATGGTTCGGCGGCACCGTCCCAACGGTGCTGGCCGGCGCCGTCGTAACCAGCGCCGGGACCGGGCTGATGCTGCCCACGCTGCTGACCTGGGCGGTCTCCGGACTCCGCCTCGAACAACGAGGCCGGGGTACCGGAATCTGGACCGGATCACTCTACATCGGCCAGTTCGTCTCCCCGATCATCCTCGGCGTCACAGCCGCCGCCTTCGGCGGCCTGACCATCGCGTTGGGAATCCTCGGGATCCTGTCCCTCATGGCCGCCGCAGTCCTCGCCCTGACCCGCCCCCAGAGGGCACGCGTACCCGTGGAGTAAGGCACCATCCCACTGCGATCACCACATGTTCAGTAACTGCCGAGTTCCGACCCCGCGATGGAAAGGAGAAGAGATGCCTCCCGTTCTCGAGGCTACCTAGCGGACCTTCCGGTCCTGGGCAGCGGTGCCGTTGCCACCCTGGACGCAGCCGGAGTGCTGATTTAGCAGGGATCTTTTCTCCTCGTTTATGAGCGAAAAACATACCCCTCACATAGACCCCCGGGTCCCTGCCCTTAACCATGGAGATGATGATGAGCTCGTATACCAGGCTTATCTGGTGTCGACACGGTCGCCGGGGACGTCCTCGAACCGAGTGATCAGCGGCCGTCGCCCTCGGAGTCTGGGTGCTCATGAACGGTCTTGGGACCGCCTGCCATGCAGCGCGCAGTTCTCGATGACGAACGTCGCGCTCGGCTGGGTGCGGCTGAGGGACTTCGAGCGCGTTCACCTGTTCGACCTCGCCCGGCGCGGTGCCGCGACAGCTCCTCCCGCGGAGCGGAACGAGCCTTCTACGGTGCGCTCTTCGCTCCGACGCCTCGTCGAGAGCAGGTCATCCGGCGGTACGGGGGCGTGTTGGACAGCTTTGATGACCGTAGCGTTGTCGACGACTTCAGTCGGCACCTTGGTCCTCGTCTTATCAGGCTGCTCAGTGAGTATCTGATGCGTAGCTCACTTTGAATATCCAGTGGCAGGGTCTTGTGCGGAAGGCAGGCCGGATCGCGGTTGCGTTCGAGTCCTCGGGGGTCATGGCTTCGGAGGCTGCTTTGGCCTGTTCACAGGTCTTGTCTTCGGCGCTAACGCGGCCCATCTGGCCGTCGGCGGCTTCTAGAGTCACTTTCTGCCCCGCCGCCGTGGCAAAGGGCCACCGTGAGCTCAGGTCGGTAGCGTAGGCGGCAGGGACAACGCGGATGGTATGCCGCATTCGAGAGCTTGGGGAGAAAATGGGAAGCCGCACGAGGTATATGGGGGACCTGCGAGTCCTGATGGACACAAATATTGTTCTCGCCATCGAGGGTGATGAGGATGCAGATCACGTCAACCACCAGTCGGCGTCGAAGGTTTATCGCCTTGTTCTGGACGCCGGCGGCCAGATCTCCATCGTGGAGAATCAATTTGACGACATCTCGCGGATTCGGGATCGCCAGCTAAGGGACCGCCGGCGCCGTCAGTTGGAGAAGTATCCGCGGTTGGCACGTGTTGAACTCACCACAGGGTTCCTGAATGAGGCACGTTATGCACCGGATCTGGGGGCCCGCACTAACGACGGTGTGGACGCCGCGCTGCTTCTTACACTGCAACGCAATGCCGCCACCTGGCTGATAACTGAGGACCGGAAGCTCCACGCGCATGCCCGTCATGCTGGACTTCAAGAGCGCGTGATGATGCTCGATGACGCCCAAGGGGTGTTGACGGCACTATCGGGGCAGCTGCCAGCTCATTATTCGGTCGATGACGTCCAGCCTCACACCATAGATCCGGTCCAACCGTTCTTTGATTCACTTCGAGCTGATTATGTGGACTTTTCCGGCTGGTGGGACAAGGTCGTTGCCGAAAGACGGACCAGTCTGGTCATAGGGGGCGGCAGGGACATCCGTGGCCTGGCGGTCCTCGATCGTCAGAAACCGGAAGTGTCCGGATTGGCCGGGAACAGCGTGAAGATCTGTACATTCAAGATTGCCGAAGCCAACCAGGGTAAGAAATTGGGAGAGACACTGCTGGAAGCAGTCATAGCCCGCATCCGGTCGATGCGGGCTGACACCTGCTTCATCGAGGCTTCCTTGGACAAAGAGCCCTTGCTCGCGATGCTGAGGGAATTCGGCTTCTTCGATTTGGGCCCTAAACCGGGGGCGTCCGGCCAAATTGTGCTTGGCAAGATCCTGGAGCCCAGCGTTGACCAAGAGCCGCCTGAGCACCCCCTTGAGTACAACAAGCGCTACGGCCCTGGAAAGCGACGTGTGAACAGGGCTTTCCTCGTCCCTATCATTCCGGTATTCCACAGCATGCTCTTCCCTGCGTCCGAACCACAGCAGTCGTTCTTCGATTCGACCTATGGAAACGCGATCCGTAAGGTATACATCTGCCACTCAGGTATAAAAGCGTTGGAGCCGGGCGACACTCTGTTCTTCCTCCGGACGCACGAAAGGCGGGCTGTGCATGCTGTCGGCGTCGTTGAGGAAACACGACGCACCAGCGTCCTGGCCGACGTGCTGAGTTTCGCCGGAGCACGCACTGTATACCGTGCCGAGGAACTCCAGAAGATGTGCGAAAAGGAGGTGTTGGCGGTCAAATTCAGGCTGGACCAAGTCCTGGACGCTCCGGTGACCCGTGAGAAGCTCAAAATGCTGGGAGTCATGGAAGAGTCCCCGCAGTCCATCGCCCAAATCAAATCAGAGGAAGGAATTCAGTGGGCCAGAACGCTCCAGGGAGGGTAGCCCTGATGTCTATCAGACCGGAGTTTGCTGACGCGATTCTTTCTGGCGAGAAAGTTGTTGAGTTCCGCAAGCGGCCCGTCGCCGATGATGTCAGCCACGTTCTGATCTATGCCACGATGCCTGTTGGCTCACTTCTTGGGTGGTTTTCTGTCCGCGGGCAGAAGACCATGTCCCCGAAGAGGCTTTGGTCCACATTCCGTGCAGTTGGTGGGATCTCAAAGAGCAGGTTCTTTGACTACTACGACCAGCGGGAGCACGGAACAGGGATCCTGGTCGAGACCGCCGGCCGATTCCTTGAACCGGTCCCCCTGTCTGAACTGGGCACGACCCTTCGTCCCCCACAGAGCTTCCAGTATCTGACCGCAGCGCAGTCAGACATATTCTTCAAGATGGTGCAGACCCAGCCGAAGGTTGAGTCGGACTCCGAGCTGCTTCCGCTGGCTCGTGTTGGCTGATGCTCCCGGCGAAGCGTGAACGCCCAACACCATGAGCAGCATGGGCTCGGGGCATGAGAAGAATGCGTCGGCACTGGTTGGGCACTGCACCGATGGTGCCGCCTTGATGTTCCTTACCAAGAACGAGCTGTGGGCGGTTCGGCGGCGTTCATGAACGATACGAACGAACTACTGTGTGGCAGCATCAGCTTCGACAGCATTTTGAGGATCAGCGGGCAGCGCTGCCGACGGACGTCATCGAGGGGTTGGAAAGTTACATTCCCGAAGTAAGGGGGAGATCGCGGCATTCATTTGTGCTTTCCGCCTCATCTGACGGCGACAGCATAAGCATGTGGCGCTACCACGGCCGCCATCAAGTCAGCCTTGCAGTCGGGCTCGACCGAAACGAGCCTCTGGTTCCGCAATGGGGAGTCGCGGTTCCGTAGTTTTTCGCAGGTTAAGGAATGACGCGTGGCCAGACACAGTTCCGCCAGTGCTGTCCTCTTTGGATACGCTCCTGAGATGGGATCGGAACTTACGTATGACCTATGGGCTACGGCAGCTGCGCGGGCTGCTGCAATGACAGCGGCTGGGCAGGAGCCAAGACGCCATCATCTCGTCCCCCGGTTCTACATCGATCGCTGGGCTGTCGACGGGCGAGTAAGAGTCGTTGACCTACTGCGCCGGCGGAACGCCTACGAACTCTCTCCGGCTCAGGCCGCGTTGGAGACTGACTTCTATCGACTCGATGAGCCGGACGATGAGACCTCTCCGGTCTATTGGGAAGCGTGGCTTTCGGAGGTCGAGAGGAAGGCCGCGGCATCGATCGCACGCATCGATGCTGCCGGCCCGGGGGCGATGGACGACGAAGCACATCAATGGCTATGTCTCTTTCTGGCTGTGCAGATGACGCGCAGCCGCTCTGCGCGTCTGCGGCGGCGTGCAATGATTGCCGAGCAGATGGCCCGAGTCTTGGAGATCGGCGGACCTGAAGATCTCGCGCGCGAATTGTCCGGCGCTGACCGGTCGTTCGGTTCCGATGACCTCGAAGCGCTTGTTGCAGATGTCGAACGTTTCCGCGCCGATCCGTCGCAACTGCCACTCCCAAGGAAAGAAGACCTGGAGTCGTCAGCAAAAACAGCGACACATATCGCCGGCATCCTCATGACACGCCATGTAACCCTTTATGGGACTCGAAGGGCGCTAATTACTTGTGATGAGCCTGTCGTCGAGCTACATGAGTACATGGCCAATCCCGCGATAGGGGGTGGGGTGTGGGGCGCTCCGATTCTGGCCTTCCCTTTGGGTCCCTATTCTGTGCTTGCTTTGTACCGACGTGATCTGGAGCCTCCCTTGGAGCCTGGCTCGATGCTAGCGACGAGCGAAGCGATCGACCTAAACAGTTCGATCCTCGCGAATGCGCATAGCTTCGCGATCGCTAGCGCGGGAGACAGCATTGCGGAGAGGCTGTACCTTCCCTCGCAGCCGGTCAGCATCCGGTCTCAGCTGATCGACTTACCCAATTCGGACGAATCCCTATTACGGTTCTGGACGCCGCGAAGATGGGAGGGCCAGCACGATGCACCCGTCCGTGTGGTCAATCGATGGTGGTCCGGGCACATACCCGCAGCTCCTCGTCCGACTCCTGAGGAACAGAAGATCATTGACGGTTGGGGTTAGTGGAAGTAGGGAAATACATCGCGCGGATGCGTTCGACCCAAAACCATTTCCAGCAACCGAAGTACCAAGACTGGAAAGAGCCATGGCCAAGGCCGCTCTGAGACAAGAACTGCGCGTACTTGGCCAGCTGAATAACAAGCCATCTCGGGTGAGACAGACAAAACCGAGAAAAATGTAGGGAACTGTCTCCATGCCTGCGTGTCGTAACTGTCAGTGGTATTTATGGGCATCAGGCCAGTCTTGCAAGTCACCCCAAGCGGCCCAGGTGGTGAGCGGAGCCAGCCGGTTCAGGTGGGCAGAACGGCTTGTCGCCGTTGCTGTCTTAAGGTGAAACCGGCTCCACGCCGCGGGAGTCCAGTACGGCGCGGAGCTGGTCGGTCTATACGTGAACTTCCGTTTGTCCGTTTTCGGACCGGTTGGAGGCCCCTGTTTCGGGCGGCAGCTCTGGGGGATTACGGGCAACCCGGCGAAGGGGTTTATGAGGTCCTACTATCCTTTTGATTCTTGGAAGGTTCAGCTGCCCGTCGATTCGGGTGGGGACGAGGATTTCGCCGTCCTTTAGTTCGTCCGGAAGTACGTATGTGGGGGCGTCCTGGTATGTGACTGGGCGAAGGAACCGGCGGACCGCTGTTGCGCCGACGGAGGTGTGGAAGGAGTTGGTGGATGGCCAGGGCCCGCCGTGGGTTTGGGCCCAGCTGACGCTGACGCCTGTGGGGTAGCCGTTGTAGATGATCCGTCCTGCCCGGGCACGGCCGAGCTCGGTGAGCCGCTGCGCCAGGTTTGAATCGTCTTTGCCCAGGTGGATGGTCAGGGTCAATGAGTCTTCAATCATCGAAAGCGCCGCTTCCAGCTCTGACAGGGTGTTATAGCGGACGATGATGGATGAGGGACCGAAGCATTCCTCAACGATCTCTGCACGCAGCCGGGATGCGTCGATGCTGTAGATGGCCGGAGTAACGTGGAATCCACCTTCGGTTGGGGTCTTCCCGACGGCTATCCGCTCCACGTCATCATGGTCATCCAGCGCGTCCGTGATGGCTGCGTAACTCTCGAAAATTCGGCGGTTGAGCAGTGGTGAGACGGTGGTCGATGCCAGTTCGTTCGTGAGGCTGGAAACGAGAATGTCTCCTTCGTGGCCGTGCGGGACGAAGACGACGCCCGGCTTGGTGCACAGCTGCCCGGCGGAGGTAGTTATTGAGGCTGCAAGGTCGGCACCGATAGTCGCGCCCCGTTCTGCCGCGGCGTTCGGGGTGATGATTAGGGGGTTGAGGCTGCTGAGTTCGCCGTAGAAGGGGATGGGTTGTGGCCGTCGGCTGATGGCTTCCATGAGCGCGTTTCCGCCCCCTAGAGAACCAGTAAACCCGACTGCCTGGATAAGGGGGTGGCTGACCAGTGCCGTTCCTGCCTTTTGACCGAAGACGATGCCGAGGGTTCCCTCCGGCGCGCCGTAGTTGGTTGCCGCCGCGGTCATGATGTCGTAAGAGATCTTGGACGTTCGGGGGTGGGAACTGTGCGCCTTGAGGACGACAGGGCAGCCTGTTGCGAGAGCTGAGGCGGTGTCGCCGCCGATGACGGAGAAGGCGAAGGGGAAGTTGCTTGATCCGAACACGGCCACGGGACCGATGGGCTGGAGAATGCGGCGCAGGTCCGGACGCCACCCCATCGGGTTGTCATCGGCTGTGTCGATGGTCGCTTCGAGGTAGCTGCCCTCGAGCAGGACCTCGGCGAAGAACCTCATCTGGTAGCTGGCCCTGTTGAGTTCCCCGGTGAGGCGGGCGGGGCCGATCCCGGTTTCCTCATCTGCGGTCTTGATGAGCTCTTCGGCGTTGAGGTCAAGGCTGTCCGCGATGACTTGAAGAAGCCCGGCTCGTCCTGCCCTGCCGATGCCCTCCAAGTATGCGAAGGCTTTCCCTGCGCTTTGGATGATGCGGTCCACGTCTGCGAGGGAGGTTTCTTCAGTTACCGGGTCGAGGGCTGTGCCCGTGTAGGGGTTGGTGCCTGCGATGGTGGTCATGGTTTTGGAATCCTTGGCGCTGTGAGGGATGAATTGATGGGGGAACGGTGCAGGCTGTGGCGGTCCGAATGCCGTCCTACTGAGCGTGGCTCTGACGAGAGGTGCGCAGCAGATAAGTTTCCTGAAGGCTCCGGGTCCTTGTTCTAGGCGGTGGTGAGCGGCGTGCGGTTGTCTTTCGATGGCCTGCTGTCCGTCGCTGCGACCAGGGACAGGTAATCCCTGGCGTAGGCCGAGTAGGCGGCTGCCGCAAGACGCCACAGCGATCCGAAGCTCATGCCTTTGGATCTCTTAGTCTGCAACGTGTACGTGGCCGCGCTTCTTGGCTGCCAGGTACACGAGAACGCTGAGAAGGCTGATCACGGCTCCGTAGACGGGGAATGCCCACAGGATCTTCTGCTGCTGCAGCCATACGAGCAGGTATGAGGAGGTGCCGCCGAAGATTGACACGCCCAGTGCGTAGCCGGCGGCGACACCGGTGGTGCGGATGTTGCGGGGCATCAGGGTGGAGGCGATGTAGTTGTACATGCTCATGTTGGCGCCGACTACGAGGCCGCCGAGGAGGACGACGAGGGCGAAGACTCCGATGCCGGGCTGGGAGTAGAGCAGGATGGTGAAGAGTGCGGGGATGAGCAGCAGGCGCGTGATGGTGAAGGCGCGTGAGGGGCGGACGCGGTCAGCGAAGCGGCCAATCCACGGTCCCATGATGACCCAGAGGACGCCCATACCGGTGATGATGCCGAAGACGGCGGTGGGGTTTTCCTTGTGGACCGAGTTCGCCAGGTTGGGCAGTGCGGTGTTCCAGGCGTAGTTTGCGATCTGGACGGCGCCGATGACGAGGATGACGGTCAGGAGGGCCAGGCGGGACTTCCACAGGGCCTTCCAGAGGCTGCCGGCGCTGGTGTGGATCTGCTCGGTTTCATCCCTCTTCTTGTGTTCCATGGCAGCGTTGATGAGCGTTTCGGGAAGTTCCCGGCGCAGGATGATGACAAAGACACCCATGAGACCGCCGACGAGGAACGGTATGCGCCAGCCCCATTCCGCCATGGAGGAACCGGGCATGGAGGCGCTGACGAAGAACGCTATAAGGCTTGCACCGAAGACGCCGGCCTGGATGAAGGAACCACCGATAAGGCCCAGGTAGCGGCCCTGTTGCCCTTCGGGGGCAAGCTCGATGGCGATGGCGTTGGCGACGCCGGCTTCGGCGCCGGTTGCCAGGCCCTGCATGAGGCGTATCACCAGCAGAATGACGCCGGCGATCGTTCCGATCTGGTTATTTGTTGGCAGCGCGGCGATGAGGAACGATCCAACCGCCATGGCCGACACTGAGAGCATCATGATCTTCTTGTGGCTGTAGCGGTCGGCGATGGGGCCGAGGATCGCCGCGCCGAGCGGGCGGGCGATGAAGCCTGCGCCGAAGACCGCCAGGGCGGTCAGGGTGGAGCTGACAGGGTCGTTCGAGGGGAAGAAGTGCGGGGCCAGGAAGGCAGCCATGAAGCCGTAGACGCTCCAGTCGTACCATTCCAGCAGGACTCCGCCGCCCAGACCCGCGGTCATCTTCTTCGTGGCCACGGGCCGCGTTGGGGTACGCTCTGCCTCATTGCCGAGCTGTATTGCTTCCATTTTGTGTTGCTCCTCGTTATGTGCTGGTGGAAAGTTCATGTGTGAGTTGCCTACTTACCGGAAAATCGGGCCGTACCAGATGATTTGGTCAGGAAGTGGTCCATACCGATGGTTTTGTCCTCGGATTGGAACAGGACGGCGAAGAGCTCGCGCTCCAGGGCAAGGGCCGATTCGATCGGCAGGTCCAGGCCGGCGTCCACTGCCTGCTTGATGGTTTTCAGTGCCAGCGCCGGGCCTTCGGTGAACTGCGAAGCCCACTCGATGGCCTGTTGCAGCACTTCGCCTGCCGGTACGACTTTGTCGACGAGGCCAATCCGGTAGGCCTCGTCTGCCGAGATTTGCCGGCCGGTCAGCATTAGGTCTTTGGCTTTTGCAGGGCCGACGAGCCGTGCCAGGCGTTGGGTTGCTCCTGACCCGGGCATGATTCCCAGCCGGATTTCGGGTTGTCCGAAAATTGCGTCATGTGCCGCGTAGCGGACGTCGGCGCACAGTGCGAGTTCGCCTCCGCCGCCCAGGGCGTAGCCAGTCACTGCGGCAATGAGCGGCTTGGTCAGGTTGGCCAGGTCGTTGAATCCGTGTTGCAGTCCTGAGTGCCGTTCCAGGAGTTCCGCTGGTTCCATGCGTGACATTTCTTTGACGTCTGCTCCGGCGGCGAAGATTTTGTCTCCGCCGTAGATGACCGCGCTGCGCACTGCCGGGTTTGCCTCGATTTCCTGAGCCGCCAACGCGAGTTCGTCTTGTGCGGCGAGGTTGAGGATGTTCAGCGGTGGCCGGTTCAGCCTGATCACAGCCACTGCGCCGTGGAGCTCAACGTTTACGAACTCACCCATGGAATCAATGTCTCCGTTTTGTCTAATATTTCAGACGTGTTCTGAGATATAAGACCATGTTTACATGTGATGGAGCGCACGTCAACACACCAATTCGCAACCATGCCCCCTTGACCGGCTGTCGCGAGGCGGGCTACTCTTGTTTGAGATGCCAGACAGTGTCTGATATTTCGACAACAAGTTTTAGTGAAAGAGGTTTTCCATGGAAAAGGCACATGAGGCAGGGGCGTACTCTCCCGGGGACAAGGCACTTTCCGCTCTTGGGTACAGCTCACCCGCAGCCAGCCTGCCTTCATCCACGAAGTCCTTTCCCGACGGGGGGAAATGGCGGGTGGAAATTCCTTCGGTTGAAGGACCGGAGTCCGTGCGGCTGGCGCTGGAAGAAGCCCAGCGCCTGGGAGTACCCGTCCACCGGGTGTCCCAAGGGTCCGGGGTGACGATGCTTACGGATGGTGAAATCATTGAGATGGTCAAGCTGTGTCAGGACAGCGACGTGGAGTTGTGCCTCTTTGTCCGTCCCGGTGCCAACTGGGATGTTGGCGGCGCGGCTTCGAGCGTTGCCGGCTCGGTTGCCGCCCGTTCCCGTGGGTTGACTCAGCTCGGTGCAGGCGTGGCCGAGGTGGTAAGGGGTGCGGCGCTGGGTGTCCGCAGCTTCCTGGTGTCCGATGAAGGTCTGCTGTGGACGCTTAATGGCCTTCGCGAGAGCGGGGACCTCCCGGCGGATGTCCAGTTCAAGACATCCATTATGTCCGCGCCGGCCAATCCTGCGGCTTTCCGCGTAAACGAGCTCCTGGGAGCGGACACGATTAACGTGCCGTCCGACCTGTCGGTGACGCAGCTCGCGGAAATCCGGTCCTCCAGCGACGCTGCCGTGGACTTCTACATCGAGGCCCCGGACAATATCGGGGGCTTTGTCCGTCACCATGAGATCTTCGAGATTATCCGGGTAGCGGCTCCGGTCTACGTTAAGTTCGGACTGCGGAACGCGCCGGACGTCTATCCCGCCGGCGCGCAGTTGGCTCCGACGGTTCTCGCATCGACACGCGAACGTGTCCGGCGGGCCCGCCTAGGCTTGGATGAGCTGGGCCGGGCTCCCTACAGCTTGCCGATGTCCCCTGTTGGCCGTCGGGACCAGCCCGCCCTTAAACGGTTCACTGCCCCTGCCTAGGCTTCGGCATTCCAGTTCCGATGACCCAGGCTCCCCTCAGCCGGCTGTGTGGCCACCGTCGCCTTCTGTTGTATCCCGGCCCGGCTGGAGCCCTGGCAGGGGCATGCGCAATAGCTGCCCCTGCCAGGAATCACCGATGAAGAAGAAAGACCGCACGTTGACCATCCCCCTGCACGCGGAACGTGAACGAGGCGTCTCAACGGACGCAGCCATGAGGGCAGCCGGGGATTGCGATGCCGAATGTTTTTACTGCAACAGCCCTGAGGCCGACTAGGGTCTCGAATCAGGCGTGCTGACACCAGGTGGCGTTCGGCGGTAGCCGGGACGACCATCGGATCCTCCGGGCATGCACGGGCCGTCGCTCGACAAACAGAACTCGCTTTATCAAGCGGTGGGAGACGTAGTTGCACTCCCCGGCCTGCGAGTTCGAGGACAGCGGCCCTGCAGGCAAGTCCTCCGGCGCTCAGCTTAGTCATCGTCACTCAAGAGTCGCAGGGCCTGATCCAGGGCCGAGGCCGCGGGAACCCCTCGTCGGGTTACTGAGCCACGGTAGGGGAGGGGCGCCTGTGATGAAGGTGCAGCTCTTCGCGGTGACCAGCGTGGGGACCCGGTGCTTCCTGCCAGCTATTCTGCCGCCGACGGTCCACGCAATGCGGACTGGCTAGCGCAGGGGTGAACCGAGGCTGGTTGAAAGCTCGCGCGCACCCTGCAATACCAGGTTGATGTATTCAGATTTCTTCTTTTCGTCCATGCGTAAGGTGGGGACGGAAATACTGATGGCTGAAATACAGTTTCCGGAGCGGTCAAAGACGGGCGCAGCAACACATGCCGCATTCTCGTTCGATTCGCCGTTCTCTTCCGCCCATCCACGCTCACGCGTAAGGGCCAGCTCCTTGAACAGCCGTTCCCTGGTGCTGATGCTGTTGGCGGTCATCGGGACCAGCGACGCATCATCGGGAAAGAGCGCATCAATTTCATCATCGGGAAGGGCGGCCAGGAGAGCCTTGCCGACGGCGGTGCAGTATGCCGGCAGACGCCTACCCACTTCGGACACCAGGCGGATGGAGTGCGTGCTGTCGACCTTGACCAGGTACACCACATGCTGGCCCTCACGGACCACGATCTGCACGGTTTCACCGCATTTTGCAGCAATCTTGCGCGCCGTTTCCCGCCCCACTGCCGCCAGATCCAGCTCACGCTCGTACGCCCCGCCCAACTGAAAGGCCCGAACCCCGAGTACAAAACGACCAGGCACGTCAGGCTTCGCCTGCAGATAACCCCTCTCTACGAGGGCTCCCACCAGCTCATGCACGCTGGCCCTGGGAATGCCCAACCGTTCCGTCATCTCCGGCACCTTCAGCCCGTCATTGGAGTCGAGAAACAGCTCGAGGATGTCGAGGCCACGTCGCAGGGCCGGCGCCGTCACCCGACCATTCGACCCATTCTTCACAGCAGTAGAAGCGGAACTCGGGGTGGACGATGCCGGCTCGGGAACAGTAGAGTTGTACATATAAGACATTGTCTGGCATATCAGACGAAAAGGCAACATTCAGCGGTTTCCGCTGATCAGCACTGGCCGTTCAAGGTCCAGGCTGGCCGACTGACAAAGGAGTTACATGTCGTCCCTACAGTTTAAAGATGCCCAGCGCAGGATGCTTTCAAGAATCCTTGCCACGAAGGATGTCATCCCGGAAGGACTCCCGCATTGGGCCGATCCGGAGACGGGTCGGTGGACCCTGACTCCCGACGGAGACTGGACCGGTGGCGCCTACGTCGGACAACTGTGGCTTGCCCGCACGCTAGATCCCTCCTCCTGCAGACTGGAGGAAATCCACCAGGCCATGGACAGGATGGCTCCCCGAACCGAAAAGAAGACCGCATTCAAGGGATTTGGCTTCTACTATGGCGCTGCCCTTGGCCATATCCTGTTTCAGGACGCGGCTGCCCGCGAGATGGCCCTCAAGGCGGCCCACTCGCTTGCCGGCATGTTCGACGAACGCTTAGGACTCATTCCCTTGGGTCAGGAAGCCGAGGAAGCCTCAGACACCGGATCGGCAGAGAGCAGCATCGACTCCCTCCAGGCCAGCGGACTGCTCTTCTGGGCGGCCTCGGAACTGTCCGATGCCCGCCTTGAGGACGTCGCCGTCCGCCACACGGCCCAAGTACTGCAAAACCACGTCCACGAGGACGGAAGCGCCATCCAGTCCTCAACTCTGGACCCGGAAACGGGCGAGGTGATCAGGACACACACGCACAAGGGATACAGCGACACGAGCATTTGGGGAAGGGCCCAGGGGTGGGCCATGATCTACAGCGCCCAGGCCGCCGTCGCCCGGCCTGACGAACCGCTGTGGCTCGAATACGCCACCCGGACTGCTGACTGGTGGATCGCAAATGTCCCCGCGGACAAAGTCGCATTCTGGGACTTCAACGACCCTGCCATACCCGACACGAGCGGGGACACCGCCGCAACGGCCATGGCCACGGCGGCGCTCCTCAAACTAAGTTATGCCCTCGGAGACAGCGAGCAAGCCGGCGCCTACGAATCCTTCGCGCGGGAAACCGCGTCCGCCCTGGTTAACCAATACCTCACCCCCTGCCGCCCTGACGATGAACGGCCGGTCGGCATCCTCACCGGGGGTTGTTTCACGCGCAAGAGCATCGTAAGAAGTGTCGACGCGGCAACGGACGTCGAGCTCATTTTTGGCAGCTATTACCTGTTCGAGGCTCTTGCGATACTTGCCGGATCCCTTCCCTCCGGCCGCATCTAACCCTCGAGGCGCAGCCGCAGAAGGAAATGAACCCCGTCGGACCACAGGTCCTACACGCGGTCCGGGTTCAGTGGTTCTTCTGCGGCTGCGGCCGATGACCAGAAGGGCTGGCATGCCCCGGGCGGATCCTGCAGTGATCCGCCGACGGCGCCTGACTGGGGGTGACCGCGCAAAGGCATCAGAATAAGCCCACATGGCATGCGGTCACGCCCTCCAATGCGGGACGGAGGTTTCAGGCAGCCCCAATTGCAGGCCCATCAAGCCCGGCCGATTCACGAAACGTGCCTGGGAACGCGACTACCGGGCGAATCGCATCCATGACGAAGCGCGGGACTATGCGGCCGCCGGATCCGTCCGTGAAATTGGATGGCTGGCTCCGGCGCCGCAAGCAGCCCATGGGCTTACCTTCCCGGTTCGCAGCCAGGCGAACATTCAACAGCTCTCACATGCGGTGCCGCCTCAATGTTCAGTCAGCGTCCCCCTTGACCCTCGAGGGGGACGTAGATACTCTGGATGATATTACAGACGTTGTCTGGTATATCGACAACCCTCTCGCTTGAATGAAGGATTTGAAATGGAAAACGGTAAGGAAGCCGCTGGACATCGCGCAGGCCCCCTCAGCAAAGTACGCGTCTTGGAGATGGGCCAGATATTGGCAGCTCCATACTGTGGCCGCCTGCTCGCAGATGCGGGCGCGGATGTGGTCAAAATCGAGTCCCCGGCGGGCGACCCTTCCCGATACCTTCCGGCCATCCTGAGCGAGGAACACAGCGGCTACTTCATGTGGCTGAACTGCGGCAAGAAAAGCGTGGTGGCCGACCTTCGCACCCCGGAAGGCATCGCCATGGTGCGCGACCTGGCCTCCAAGGCCGACGTACTCGTGGAGAACATGCGCCCTGGAACTCTCGCCGCAAAGGGACTGGGATATGAAAGTCTGCGGGAGGTGAACCCGGGCCTGGTGATGTGTTCCGTCTCGGCGTTCGGGCAGACGGGGATCTTCGCCAAGCGGGCCGGTCAAGGCATCATCGCCGAAGGTTGGGCCGGCGCCATCGATATGAACGGCTACGCGGACCAACCCCCCGTGCCGGTCGGTATCGCGCTGGCTGATGTGTCGGCAGGCCTCCATGCCTACAGCGGGATTCTTACCGCACTCTACCGACGTGACACCGTCGATGGGATAGGCGACTACATCGACGTTTCCCTCTTCGACTCCACGTTGCCGTTCCATGAAACTGCACTGCAGGAGGTGGAGTTCGGTGGCGAGGACGTACGGCCCACCCGCAACGGACTTGAACACCGGGCAGTCATTCCCTACGGCGTCTACGCGGCGCCTGACTCATACATTGTCGTGGCCGCTACCAGCGAAGCGCTGTGGCAGCGGCTGGACAACCTGATCTCCAGCAAGCTCGGCCCAAGCGCGGTAGACCTCAGCAGCAACGAAAAACGAATTGCTCATAAGGATGTGGTTCGGGCACGCATTGAAGGCTGGGCCACCCGGCTGGGTTCACGGGACGCCGCGCTCGAGGCACTCAACGAAGCGGGCGTGCCGTCCGGCCCCATCGAAGAAGTAAAAGACGTCGCGAACGGTGCACTTGCCCGCTCACGCAACTCCTTCGTCACCATCCCCGATCCCGTCCGCGGACAGGTATCAGTCCTCAACACGCCCTACCGGTCGACAAACGGCAACGTAGGACCCAAGGGGCCTGCCCCACGCCTGGGTGAACACAGCGCCGCCGACATCTGGCACGACGCTCTCACTAAGACATCCGCGTGAAGGCCGCCAGGCAGGCAGTGACCAAACCCATGAAAGGACTCTCGAAATGACCGGCTCCGAGCATGAGACACTGACGGTACGCCGCCACAAGGACGTCCTGGTCGTGTCACTGAACCGCCCGCACGTCCGAAACGCTATGCGGATCGAAGACAAGCGCGCACTCACCACCGTCATTGCCGAAGCCAGCGGAGTCGGCGCCATCGTCCTCACCGGAGCCGGGGAGAAGGCCTTTTGCGCGGGATCAGACCTCAAAGAGATGTCAGCCCTGAGCACCGAGGAATACCTCGAGATGCAGTACGCGGAAAACGCGATGTACGAAGCCATCATGCGTAGCCGGGTGCCCGTGGTAGCAGCAATACACGGCTGGGCCCTGGGAACAGGATGCGTCCTGGCCGCAGCATGTGACTTCGTCATCGCCGATCCCACCGCAGTGTTCGGCCAGCCTGAAGTCCTCAACGGAGCACCGACTCCGCTGCACGGGGCACTGCTCCCAGGAATCATCGGACTGAACCGTGCCCGCCGGATGGTCCTTACCGGCCAAACTGTGAACGCGGACCTCGCCGAGCAATGGGGCCTCGTTCATTCCATCGCCGCCCAAGGCAAAGCACTCGAAGAAGCAATTACGTTCGCCCAGGAACTGGCCGACTCAACCCACCCCAGTTCCATGGCCCTTCAAAAGCGAATAGTCGAGTCCTGGATCCGATACCCGTTCGATGCGGCCGTCAACGGCAGCATGTACATGTCCGCCAGCGCCTACGGATCGGGCTACCCGCAATCTGCCGCCGAGCGGATAAAGGGACGCAAACTGAAACAGGCTGAATGACCAGGCGGCCACCAGCTCGCCGACGTCTTCGTGCACCAACGGGGGACGGCGTATCCAGGAACGTGGCAGGCACCCCGCCAACACGGCCCACTCCCTGCCTGGGGTCATCGCACGTGAGGATGTGTCCCGCGAATGCTGCAGGGGCATGGATCGGTGATGAGGCGACCAGAAGCAGATCGTCAGTGGGCCGTGGGGGGTGGCTTGGGCTATGCCATTCCAGAAGTCTTCGATCTTAACCAGGTCTTCACTCTGAACGAGGATTTGGTCCCGGAAGTGATCCGCTGCCAGAAGTGTCCTGTAGTCGGCCGCACCAGCAGCGGCCGTCCTTGTGCTCATGGATGACGAGGACCCGTTCGTCTCCGAGCAGGATGATGTCTTCATAGCTGAGCATGGCTCCAGTGCAACAGCAGGGACCGGCCCGGCGGTAGGGGAGTCTTGGTCTATGCGGAAAACCGCAGGTAACGGCGTCGGAGCGCTCTGCCCGTGAGCCTCCTGTAATCACCACTGAAATCCGTACGGCGGCGAACCAGGGACGAGCCTCCAGTTCCAGGAACCTGCGCGGATGCACCACCAACTCTTTCCTTCATCCCCTACGGTGTGCTTGGCCGGCGTGTGCCCTCGAAACTCGACAGTTAGTGAACATGTGTTAATCGCAGTGAGATGGGCCTGTCTGTGCTGATTTAGCAGGGATCTTTTCTCCTCGAATTTGAGCACACCAACACAACGCTGCGCGGACCCCCGGGTGCCGGCAAGACCATGCTTGCAGGGCGGCTCCCGGGGCTCTTGCAGGATCTCGGCGACTAGGAAGCCCCGGAAGTGACAGCGGTCCCCTCACTCTCGGGCGTCCAGGTTGACAAGGTGCAGCTGCACAGGGGCCAGACGAATTGGATAAGTCTGTTTGCTGAACCGGGCGATCATTCGATACCACGAGCCGCATAACGTAACATGCCGAGACAGGCTAGGCGGCGAGGATCGGGACATTCGAGGTCAGCACGAAACGAAACATTCCCCCGGACAAGACTGCTCGGGGGAATTCGTAGTCACTGTCGGGGGTAATGCTCAAACCTCCGCTGCAATCATGGGACCTCGACCGCAACGCCTGCCACCGATCTGATCAATAACGCAAACGGCTCCGGGGAAATCGGCGAGCTGCCGCTGCTTGTAAGCGCATAGACGTCGCTTTCATCTATAGGAGCGCTAAAGCTAGGTGACGGTCATGTCGCTCGAGCCTTCCGCCTCCATGAAGTCGTGAGCCCATGCAGCTCATTCCTCTGGAAGTCGACGGACGGAGCACTCGATGTTGTTGGCAGCGGTCGATCCTGGGATCACCCCGAATCCTAACTTTCCCTTTCTTGCTTCGCTGAAGGAGATCGGCGGGGGCATCCTCGTTGGTGCCTTCATTGTCATCGCGATAGTCGCGATCGTTGGGGCCGCAATGCTCCTGGCGGGCAAATTGAGCCAGTCGTCGCGGCTGGCCTCCGGCGGTGGCATGATCTTGCTCTGGACCGGGCCGGTGGCCGCGATTCTTGGCGGCATCAACGGCTACATTCTTTGGTCCCAGTCGGCGTTCCCGCTCGGATTCTAGGTCCGATCCGCCATGCCGGTTCAGTGTGACCTGAGTGGATGGTGGCCGCCCGGGTGCGGGCTCGTCTCCCAGGCGAACGATGGTTTCCTCGGAGCCGTCACGGCCCTTTTTGCGAATATTCTCCAGAACATCGCGGCGTGGATCTGGTCGTTCATTACTGGAGCCTTCAGCGTTTCGAACGTTGATGATTCACAGTGGACCGCCGTGCAGGGGCTGACGAATTGGTGGGTGGTCGTCATGATGACGCCGCTCGTCGTGGCCATGATTCTTCAGTTGCTGTCGGGTCTGATCAGCCAACAGCCCCGCCGCTTGGTGAGGGCGCTGGTAGGCGGTGCAGCCGCCATTCCCATGGTGGCGGGAGCAGTTTTCCTAGCTCGCCAGCTCACTCACATCGGTGACGCCGCGTCGCAAGCGATCCTCGACTCCATGGGGACAGATCGCTATGTGGTGTTTATGCGGCTCTTCGGTTTCGAGCGGGCGCCTGCGGGATCCGGCCGGGACTGGAACGTTGTTTCGTTGGCTCCCGGCTCTAGCAGCGGGGCGGCCGGGGCCGTGATCGTCACGGCGATGGCCGTCATTGTTGTCTGGATTTTGGCCTTCATTCTCATGTGCTCGATGATCTTCCGGTCTTTCGCGCTCATCGTGCTTGCCGCCGTCGCGCCAGTTGCCCTCATGCTCATGCCGTGGGAGAAGACGAAATCCTGGGCACGACGGTGGTGCGAGATCGTTGTCGCGCTGCTGCTCGCCAAGCCTCTGGCCGCGACCGTTCTGGCGGTTGCCATCAAGCTCTTCGCCGAGTCGAAGTCGTTCGCCGGACTGGCTGCCGGCGTTGTCGGAATGACCCTGGCGTGCGGCGCTCCTCTGATGGCCTTAAGGCTTGTCAGTTTCGCCGGCGGAGAGCTGGCTGCGGCTGCACAAACTGCCGGCGGCGGTCACGTCCTTTCGCGAACTTCCAGCTTCACTGCAAGGCAGATCAGCCGACAAACGGGTGGCCGATTCACGCTTGCTGGCATGGCTGCCCGTTCGTCGATAACTCGCCCGATCCCGTCGAGCCGTCACCAAGATCCGCTGCAGGTATTGCCACAAAGAGTGCCACGGATGGGGACGCCATCGGACGCTACACCGTCCCGGAGGTCCGGTGGGAAACCCGCAGCAATGCTCGAGGCCGCGCCCCCGGCTCCGGATCGAACCTCCCTCCGGGCGCAAAGTGTCGGCGGGCAGCCGCGATCGAATTCGGAGTCACCGACCACGGGACCGGTTTCCAGCGCCATTGACGATCCACCTCTTCCTTCGGCGCCGCGCCCCTCGTCGGTTCCCAAGACCTCTCCTTCGATAGCGCCAGCGGCGCCTCCAGCGCTCCGCTAGCAAAACGCCGAAAGATGGTGATTCCCGTGTCTGAGAATTCGCGAACCCTCGAGGCCGTCAAGTTTCCCCGGTACGAGCGACGCGGCTTGTTCATGGGCTTGAAGTGGTATCAGTTGCTCCTCCTGGCGTGTGGCGTCCTTGTGGCGAGTGTGGCCTCAGCCGCTAACGGACCGGTCGGATTATTCGCATCAGGACCGATGTGGCTCGGGTTGATGTTGCTCGGATTGCTGCAGTACTCACGGATTCCATACCCGGTATGGGCGGTCCATGCTGTCCTGTTCTTCCATCGGGCGATGGTCAGTCAGACCCGGTTTCTCGTCCGGCCCGAGCGGGGTGTCCTGGCGGGCCGTCTGGCACTCCCGGGCGGATTGGGAAACCTCGAGGTGCGACGGACCTCGAGGGGTGAGTCCTTCATCGTTGACGCGCGCGGCAGGGAGGCCATCGCGGTACTGAGGTGCAGTACGAGGTCTTTTGCGCTCTTGGACACGGACGATAAGGCCTGGGCAGTGCAGGCCTGGTCCCGTGTTCAGGCAGGTATGGCACAGCGCAGCACTGTCGCGAGAATTGCCGTCCAGGACTACACGGTGCCGTATCCGTCGCAGGCGCTGCGTGACTTTTACGAACACACCGCGCCGAATCGGATCGGAGACAAAGGCGAACTGAGCTGGGGTGAGCGTTCGTATGAGGATCTGATTTCTGCAGCTGGGTCGGCGATGAGCCACGATCTGCTTTTGACTCTTGTTGTGGACACGGCCAAGGCCCGAAGGCGGATCAAAGAGTCGGGCGGGGGACTGGTGGGCGTTGAACGCGTGCTTCGACTGGAGGTGGAGGCGATAACCACGGCACTCGGAACACACAACGTCAAGGTCGAGGAGTGGCTCCCGGAAAGCGAAATCCTTAATGTCCTACGCGGTGCCTTCGACCCCGCGGCAGTCGCCGCTCCAGTTCGGCCGCCGGCGCCAGTTGGCGCGCACCCTGAACCCGAAAGTGATTCGGATTCCAAACTGCCGTCGGGGCCTATGGCCGTCGAGGAGCACTGGACCTATGTGCGCACCGATTCCGGTTTTCATCAAACGTTCTGGATCGCTGAGTGGCCGCGGCAGAAGGTCTTTCCGGGCTTTCTGCATCCGCTGATCTACGTGGGCGATTTCCGCCATACGGTGACTGAAGTGATCCGGGCCGTGCCCACAACTGAGGCATTGCGGGATATTCGTTCTGCCCAGGAAGCCCATGAAACCCGGCGTCGGATCAACACAAGGTTCGACAGGCCCCTCACACGTGAGCAAAAGGCAGAAGAAGAGGAAGTGGCCCAGCGGGAGGAAGAGATCGTCGCCGGCCACGGTGACGTGCGGCCGGCTGCATACGTCACGATCACGGCAGCCACGCTCGAGGATCTGGAGAGGCACAGGCAAGAGCTTGAATCGGCGGCTGCAGGGGCGTTCGTTGAATTGCGGTTGCTGGCCGGGCAGCAATGGGCGGCGTTCGTGGCCGGTGCCCTTCCTCTTGGGAGGGGGCTGCGATGAAGCGGACCATCCAAAATGTTCAATACCTTCCGTCGGGCGGCAACCGGCGGGAAAGGAAGGAACGACGCCGGCGCGAAGGAGCGGGGGAGAGCGGACCGTGGTTGTCTGCGCTGCGGGGCTTCGGAGAGAGGCTCGACGACCGGTTGGACGGTACTGAGCGCGGTGGGGACTGGGGGAGACAGGAACCGAACTCTTTGCGTGGACCGCATCGGCTTCGTCCGGCACCGCATCGCGCTTCCACGCTGACGTTTGCGGCGGCCTATCCGTTCATTACTGAATCGGGTCTGGGTCATGAGGGCACGTACATCGGCACGGACGTCTTCGGATCCGGGGCTTTTTCCTACGATCCGTGGATTCTCTATGACAAGGGTGTCATCAGTGGCCCGTCGATCGTTGTCATCGGTACCGTGGGTACTGGCAAGTCCATGTGCGGGAAATCCTTGGTGGCCCGGTCGATCACGCTGGGGCGGAAGGCCGCTGTAGCGTCTGACCCCAAGGGTGAATGGGTTGCCGTGGCAAAAGCTGTTGGTGGAAAAGTCATTTCTGTCGGCCCCGGCCGCTCAGCCCGTGTGAACCCCCTCGACGCGGGTCCGCGATCCAGCGCGTTGAGTGACGCGCAGTGGCAAGCCGTAGTACGCCAACGCCGTCGCTACTTGTTGGTGGCGTTGGTGTCCCTCATGCGGCAGGGCATGCCCCTTCGCCCGGTGGAGCACACGGCGTTGGACATGGCGCTGATGGAGACGGTCGCACAGAACTCGAACCCGACGCTGCCCATGGTCCTGGACCACCTGTTGAACCCTTCGAAGGAAACGATCGGTCTCGTCGGCCGGGACGGAGGCACCGCTGTCAGCCATTCGCTGCGGCGCACTGTTTCCGGTGATCTGGAGGGCATGTTCGACGCCCCTTCCACGGTCGCGTTCGATGCCGATGCGCCGATGATGGTGATGGATACCTCTGCCATGATCGGCGCTTCTGAGCAGGCCCTGTCACTCGCCGCAGCGTGTGGGGCGACCTGGCTGGAAGCGGCGGTCACCAATCCCGACGGCGGCAAGCGGCTAGTGGTCTACGACGAGGGTTGGCGGATGCTTGCTGATCCCTACATGCTGGCCAAAATGAGCGAGCAGTGGCGACTGGCGCGCACGTACGGGATCGCGAATCTGCTCATCATGCACAAGGTAGCTGACCTCAACGAGATCGGCGACAGCACCAGCGGACACCGCCAGAAAGCCCTTGGGCTCCTCACCGAGGCCGACACCCGGATCATTTACCGCCAGAAGCACGACGCCATGCGCCTGACAAAGGAAGCTCTCGGCTTGACCGAGGCCGAATGCGAGCACGTGGAGAACCTTCCCAAGGGCGTAGGGCTCTGGAAAGTCGGAAACCGCTCGTTCATTGTTGCCAACAGGGTCACCACCGATGAGCTGGAAGTCTTCGGTACCGACGACCGGATGATCTGATGTTCACTCACCCGCGCGCAGGGAACACCAGTCCCCTCGTCACCGCCGGACTCGTCACTCTCTCTGGTTTCGTGAGCCTTTCCTTCCTGGTTCAGGGAGCGGCCCGCCTCGTCGTCATGTGGCGGTGCGGCACCGCGCCGCCGTCGCCCCCAAACCCGGCGGCCGCCGTCGGACTCTTCGCTGGCCGGATCGATTGGATCATCCGCCGGGCTCCGGACTGCGACGTCGGCGCCGGCGATGTCTGGTGGTTGGTCGCCCCGGTACTGGCCGCGATCGCCGCGCTTGCGGTGAGTAGGATCTGGGCTTGGCGAAGATGGAAGCAATCGGGGGCTTGGCTGCGGCAGGAGATTTTGAACCGAGATGGCATCGCGCGCCGTTCCGAGATTCTGCATGACTTCGGGGCCAGGGCGGTTCGGCGGCGCGGGAAGTTCACCCGTCCCGCGGTAAGCAACCCGACCGTTCAGGACGTGGCCTGGACGCTCGGGCGCTCACGCGGCGTCACGATTCACGTCTCAACTGAAGAATCGATGGTGATCCAGGGAGCGCCCCGTTCGGGTAAGGGACTCTACGTGGTGATCAATGCCATCCTCGATGCGCCCGGCGCCGTGGTGACGACGTCCACCCGGGCGGACAATCTCGTTGTCACTATGAAAGCCCGCGCCACGGGGGACAGGCCTGTGACCGTGCTCGATCCGCAGGGAATGTCAGGACTGCCATCCACGCTCCGCTGGTCGCCGGTACGTGGGTGTCAGGATCCGGACATCGCTACGCGCCGGGCCCTGGTCATCACGGCTGATACGGAGATGAAAGGCGAAAACGCGGCGTGGCAGAAGCGCTCCCTGATAGTCCTCCAGTGCCTTCTCCACGCGGCGGCATTGAGCGGCGAAGGTGTCCGTGCATTTCGGCGTTGGTCCTCTAGTCCGGTGCTCGCCCGTGACGCGCTGGAAGTTCTCAGCCGCCCCGGGGCTGCCCTGGGATGGCAGGCCGACCTGATGGGAATCCTCGAAGACGACCCGCGGAACACCTCCAACTCGTGGATTGGTGTTTCGGCAGCTGTGGCTCCATTGTCTTCGCCCAAGGTGTTGGCTGCACTGGACCCGCACGACGAATCGGAAGAGTTCGACCCTAAACAATTCATCCGTGATCGCGGAACGCTGTACCTGATCGGCACACGAACAGGAGCCGCAGCAACAGGCCCTTATCTTTCCGCGCTGATTGACGACATTGACTATGCCGCCCGGGAAATGGCATTCGTCTCGCCGGGCGGCCGACTCGATCCGCCTCTGTCTTTGATCCTCGACGAGATCGCCAACCTTGCCCCCTGGCCCGGCCTGCCCATTGCCCTTTCGGACGGTGGCGGAATCGGCATCTCAACACTCGTGGTGTTGCAGTCGCTCTCCCAGGCGCGGACGGGGTGGTCCATCGACGAAGCCGCCACTATCTGGGACTCGGCCATCATCAAGGTGATCTTCGGCGGCGGCTCCGATGAACGTGACCTCCGCTCGCTCGCAGGACTGCTGGGCGAACGGAGCCTCACGCTAACCACGCGCTCGTGGTCCTCCCAAGGCCGTCAGGACGGCGAGCAGATCCGGGAGAGCCCCGTCATCGCCCTCGATGAGATCCGCCGGCTGCCTGCCGGCACGGCCCTCATGCTCGGCCGGCGCACCAGACCGATCCTGTTGGACCTGCGCGAATGGCACAAGCGCAAGGACGCAGCCGAACTTGGACGCTCCAAGGCAGAGACCGAACGCGCGCTCACCGAAGGGCACAAACTGCGACAACAAATAGCCGAAGGAACCAGCGATGGAGAACTATGACGACGTCGAACACTTTGACATTCCCTCAGCAGGAGCGGACGACGACGAGCTAACAGCCGAGCTGTTCCGCTCGGCCTTCCGAGCTCCGAACGGTTCGCAGGGCACGACCCATCGCTGGCGGGACATGAGCCCCCAGCAGACCGAACGCGTCTGGGCCGCGCTCGCAGACTGGGTGAGATGGCTGGTCGCGACCTATCAACTGACGACGTCCGTGGTACCCGATTGCTGGTGGAAGCACCAAGAGATCGTCGCCGAGCTCTACGCCCTGCAGCGGGCAGAACAGGCGTCCTACGCCGCCGACGATACTGGCTTCGGACCTCTGGCTTTTCACGAGCGGCTCCCACACGCCGTCGAACGCCTCAGAACCCACACCCGGACGGCCGGCTGCGTCGGCCTGCAGTCACACAAAGAACCCACCCCAAGAGTTCTCACGGTGGATGGTCCAGAGTTCATCGAGTGGCAGGCGGCTCACCATCAATTTGGTGCCGAGTTCTGAAGTCATGGAGTCCGCGCGTCTGAGGACATGAACAGATATCCGCGTTTACGGATTTCAAGAAGCATGGAGGTGGCTGTCGTGGCTCCTGGAGGTGAGGGCGTATCGCGCTCCGAGGCGCAGGATCCTGCGCCCGCGTTTGGCGAGCTGGGCAAGGCGCGGATGACACCTGAGGAACGCATCGCTGTACTGACGGATGGCCTCCACACAATCCTGGAACTAGCCGTTGAATCCCCTTCCCGCTGGCAGGTGCTGCTGGACGCTTCGGCCACCCTTTGGCGATACTCCGGAGGGAACGTGGCCCTGCTCATGATGCAGATGGCACAGCGCGGTACCGAAGAGCCCACCCTCGTCGCGGGGTACAGGGAGTGGGAACGCCACGGCCGCGCTGTGCTGAAAGGTGAGCAGGCGTTGTGGGTGATTGCGCCGCGCACAGCACGCATGCAGGAGTTCACGCTTCCCGATGGGACCCGGCAGCGGATACGCGTCGGTGAGAAGGTGCCCCCTGGCGCCGTCGACGACGGAAAGAAGACCGTTATCACCGGCTGGCGCGGGCAAGCCGTTTTTGATGTCTCGCAAACCCAAGGGACTCCGCTGCTCGTGCCGCGGGACACCAGGCCCGGCGCCGACGCCTCACAGCTTTTCGGATCGTTGGCAGAGGTCGCTCACCGGCACGGCTTCGAGGTCCACGTCGACGCCGCCCAATACGGACTCACCAGCGGCTTCACGGATTTCGCCAAGCACGGCGTCCAAGTGGGAGCGTGGCTGAGCGCTGAGGAGCGCACCGCGGTGCTCGCTCACGAGCTCGGGCACGTACTGCTGCACGGCCCGGACGACGCCGTCGGGCGGCTTTACGGCAGCAGCGCAGATCACCGCGGGCTTGGGGAAGTCGAAGCCGAGTCTGTCGCCTACACCGTGCTGCGGGCCCACGGGATCGACCGCGGCCCGCAATCGGCTTCCTACCTCGCCGGATGGGCGGACGCCGTCATCGAGACGGAAAGTGGTGCTTTGGCGGAGGCTACGGATCGTAAACTTCCCGCCTCCCGCGTCGATATTGCGAAGTCCGTGCTCGGACGAGTCACAGCAGCATCGAAGGAGATCCTCGAATTCACTCATCCACCTGGCTTCGGGGGCAAGGTACCCGCCGTCGACGCCGACCCACGGCTCAACCCGGCGGTGTCCTACATCAGCCTGGGACAGCCTGCGGCGTCTGCAGACGGGCCCACAATCGCGGGACCCGGAATCTGAGTCAAACGATCTGTCCGGCGGGAGAGCCCCGCTGGGACTGGAAAGGAAAAGAACAATGAGCACCAAAATCCCGATCAGCATCGCCGGCAACCTCGTCGCCAACCCTGAGCTCACCTACGGCGACTCCGGAGTGGCCCACGCTAAGCTCCGCGTCGCTGTGAACCAGCGAATCCAGGGAGCCGACGGGACCTGGCAAGACGGCGAACCTGTCTTCCACAACGTCTCGGCTTTCCGGGCTCTAGCTGAGAATGCATCGAACTCACTGAAAAAGGGCGATCCCGTTACTGTGGCGGGCGAGCTCGAATTTCGCTCCTACGAGAAGGACGGTGAGAAGCGAGAAGCCCGCCGCATCGTTGCCGACACGATCGGTCCGGACCTGCGCTTCGGCACTGCCGTCTATCAGCGATCGGCGCACACGGCGGTTGCTGGGCCGGATGCTGGCATTGGGACAGATCTGCAGACGGCCGCTTCAGCGGAGACCGCCTCGCCCGTGTACAACATTGCGACGAAGGGCCCAGTGGTGGTGCCCCCTTTCGGGGCAGCGGCGGGGAGTGAGATGAGTTACTAGCACGGGCAACTCCTCTGGATTGGTGATGGGACCGGGCGCGGGAATACCTTTGCTGCTTGTTTTGAGAGCTGAGGAAATGTGTCCGGTCTCAGCATTGTTGAGTTCCGACGTGGGAATTGGCAGGTTGAACCGGACGAAGAACGGTCCTGGCCTTATCAACGAAGGTGCCAGTTCCATAAGTCCCGTCGGCCAGACTGAGGCCAGTGCACCGCTACATCACCAGCGGTACCCAACGCGGAACGTAATAATCCAAAGCGAATTACAAACTTGTAATTCAAATACTAGAATCCCCGTTAGCGCTAACCGCAGCGCCGGCTGACGGCGCCGAGATGCGCCGCTTGATATTTGAATGGGGATCTTGTCTTGACGAATCACACACCACTGGGAAAGCGCCGGTTCCGGCTGCCCGTGTCCACGATTGTCGTGGGCATCCTCCTGCTCCTTTTCCTTGTTCCTGCCGCCTTCGGGTCCGGGATCGGCGCGGCCCTGATTATGGCCGGAATTTTCTCCTTCCTGACAGGCCTCTATGTCGTCGCGACGGGCCGGCGTTCCTGGGCGATGGTGCCCGGGGGCCGCAAAGCCGGGGCTATCGTCCTGACCGGTGCGCTCGTTCTCCTCATTACCGGCGGCGCCCTCACACCGACGAAGCCGAACGACGGCCTTCAGGCGTCTCCGACCAGCGCCGACAGCCAGAAACTCGCGGGAACGGCAGCTTCCCCGAGTTCCAGCCCAACCCCTACCCCGATGGCAACCGAGATAGGAACACCGCTGGATCCGGACACCGTGACCGAGCTGTCCAGATCGGCCAGCTACGCGGCGCCCAAATCCCAGCCGGGCTATGCCACCAAGGCCGTAGATCTGCTGGCTACCCTGCCGGTGAAGGGCCGGGCACCGATGACCGGGTATGACAGGGACCAGTTCGGCGAGGCCTGGGCCGACGTCGACCACAACGGCTGCGACACCCGCAACGACATCCTCAAACGCGACCTGACACAGACTACCTACACCAACAGTGTCCACTGCAAGGTCCAAAGCGGATCCTTGGCCGACCCGTACACGGCGAAAACCATCGGCTTCGTCCGCGGCGCCACGACCAGCAGTGCTGTGCAGATCGACCACGTCGTCGCCCTTGGCGATGCCTGGCAGACCGGCGCCCAGCAATTGAGCCTGGAACAGCGCACCGCATTCGCCAACGACCCGCTGAACCTCCAGTCCGTCGACGGGCCCATCAACATGCAGAAGGGCGACGGCGACGCCGCCACCTGGCTGCCGCCGAACAAGAGCTTCCGCTGCGATTACGTCGCCCGACAGATCTCCGTCAAGGCCACCTACAACCTGTGGGTCACCCAAGCCGAACACGACGCCATGGCACGCGTCCTGGGTGACTGCCCGAACGAGACGGCCCCCACCAACCAGAAGCCACCGGCAACACCCGAACCCACCCCTGCCACCGCGGCACAAGACGCCGCACCCGCACCGGAAGTACCGGTACAGGCTCCCGTATCTGCACCAGTGCCCGCAGTGCCCGCAGCGCCCGCTGCCCCTGCTCCTGCTCCGGCTCCGGTTCCTGGTGGGGGTGCGACCGCACTGTGCAACGATCGCACGCTGTCCTTCTCCGCGAACCACAGCGGAACGTGCTCGCACCACGGAGGCGTGGCCATCTGGTACAAATAGCCGCCGAGGTCCGCCGTGGCTACAGCGCCCGACGCCGCCAGCACAACTCTCGGGCGGCGTCGGGGCATGGCCGCGGGTCCGGCATGCCGTGATGAAAGGGAGCGCGGGTCGGAAATGACTCGAATGGGTAAGGACCAAGGGGCTTCGATAGGAACGCCGGGAGCTGACCGATCCGGCGGAGCCTGTCCTGGTCACTGCGGTCCAGAGGGTGGCGAATCCCTGCGGATCAGGCTCGGATCGGTCATGGCGGGCGACTACGGTGCCATCTCTGCGGCTAGGAAGCCGCCGCATCGAGCATCCCGACCTGCCGGGCGGTGCGGATCTCGACCGCGCAACGAGCCAAGGCGGCGGAAGCACTTCCGATCAATCAGGTGGACTCAATAGGGATTTGACTACATGAAGCTCATCGACTTGCCGCGGGGACTGACACTCGCTCTTGACAGAGTTTCGTTACCTGGCGCCCAAGCAAGAAAATTCGAAGCCTGTACAAAGTATGTGGCCGGCCATGGGGCACCGGGCCGAACCTGGGACGGATCCGGTGAGATCAGCAGGACGGACCCGACCCAGATAGGTTCCTCCAGAGCTTCCAGCCATGCGCGCTGAACGTGTCCGAAGCGGTTCCAATTAATGGTGATCCAAGCTCCGGTGGGTTCGAGGGCATCGATGCTGAGGACTGTGATTTCCGCCGTCGTCCGGTGAGCCCGCTTCGCCTCCTCGAAGTGGCCCCACCTTACCTTGGCATCTGCCAGCCAATCGCGACGGCGGTGCATCCGAATCAACCAGACGACGCTCACGATGAGGGTGGGGGGCAGCACGGCAGCCCAGCCAAACACTTGGACCGCATCTGGAGGCCAATTTACCGTCAGGTTCTGCAAAACGGACACCGCGCATAGGCCGAGCACCGCGCTGGCGAGAATCAGTGCGGGCGTCGCAACTTTCGGCTTGATGACTGGGTTTGAGACCATGGGATGCCTTCTTGCCCAGTTTAGAGCTGCCAACCGACATTGATAAGGTCCGCCGCGCGGGAAACGGAGTCTGCTGCCCAGAGGCCCGCCTGCTGATGCCCGACGCGTTGTGGCGCGGTCCGGCTAATGAGGCGTTGGATGGTTTGGTACTGCGACGTCCGTTCCCATTCATACTCGCCGGGAACAGGCCCAAGGGGGAGCGATGAGTCTTCGATGCCCCACCTGTCTCGGTACACGGCGACCCTGCCAATCACGGAAGGCATGTCCTCCTGTGGCGACAGGTTCCGCAGGAGTTTTCGCTTCCACTCGGTGTCATGCATCAAGGCCGCCGCCGTGACCTTGATAGCCCGACGCCGGATCCGTTCCGATACCTGGTTGATCATGTCGGCGAGGTCGGGCCGATCTGTGTGAACAGGCTGCTGAATGAGGGGCGGGTCACTCGCGGGCATTGTGGACACAAAGCTGAGGAGCCGGGAATGGATTATCGAAGTCAGATCCTTGGCTGACCCGCTCGTTTCCAAAGCCTTGGTAACGATCCGATGGGCGCTCGGGCGACTGATCCCCGAGGATCGGCGCCACGCCGCCACGGTTGCACCCCAGGACGGGGCACGCTGCAACTCGTCGAACCTCGAAGGGGCGCGCATCTTGAGAAACTCTTCCAGGTCCTCGGCGGCAGCAATTTGCGCGAGATAGTCGTATTCGGCGCTGAGTCTCTCCAAGCTGTCGGCCCCCATCCACTCGGCCTCTCGCACTTCGTGGGCGGTCCGTTCGGCACCTTCGGCCTCCAACACTTCACCCAGGATTTCCCGCCACGATGCCTGAAGGGACGGATCCAGAGGTTCGTGATCCGCGGGGTCGTTCTCGCTGACATATGCATAGTTGCCTCCACGGCCACGAGTCATGCTCACGTAAAGCAGCTCACGCGTCAGCCCGCCCTGAGTCACGACGGTATGGCCGGCGTCGACCGTGATCCCCTGGGAGCGGTGGGCCGTCGTCGCGTATCCCAACTCAACGGAAGCCTCAACGTAATCGCGCCGCAGCGAAACAGTCGCGCCGGTATCCCGTCGAACCGCCACAAGGCTGCCATCGCGCCTCCCGACGCGTACGACGTCGAGCAGCGCGCCATTGCGGATAAAGTCACCGTTGCTGTCCGCCACAGAGCGGTCGTTGCGGCGCGCAATGACCCTGTCACCGCGACCAGCGCGCAGCCCATCGCTTAGAAGAGTCGTGTGTTCGGCGTCCACAAGCCCTTGGATGACGCGGTCTGCTTGGGCGCGTTCGTTGAGCATGCTGACGGTGTCGTTGTCCGCGGCAATCAGGATGGACGACTTACCGGCCCGCATGTCCGATTGCCAGTCCAGGTATGCCTGATCGACCATGTCGAGGTAAGTACCGTGCCGAATGCGCTGGTGCCGGTCGTAGTCGCTAATGGCCGCGAAGTCTCCGCCCCGCAGTTTCAGCGAGGCCTCCCGCTCCCAGGCGTTTTCGAAGCGCCAGATCGTACTCAGCCGCACCGCTTTGCCCTGACGATCCAGCCAGCCGAGAACACCGCCGGCGTCGATGGCATCCAGCTGGGCCGGGTCACCCACCAGCAAGACCTTGGCCTCGGCGTCCCGGGCCTGTCGCACGAGTGCGGCGAGTTGAACGGTGGAGACCATGGAGGCTTCGTCGACGACGACCAACTGGTTCGGATGGAACCGCCATCGGTTCTGCTCTGCGGCCAAACGAGTCGCTTCCTGTGCCAACGCGGTCCTCGTGGCAACGGCGCTGCTCAGGCGCTTCTCTACGTCATAAAACTTTGCTGCCCTCTCGCCGGCTCCCTGGCCGACCGACTCGTAGAGCCACTTCGCGACATTCTCTGTCACCATGGACAGCCCCCGCCCAAGGACCTCGGCGCTCGCCGCCGCAGGCGCCAGCCCGATCACGCTGCCGGCACCGAACTGTTCCTCCCACGCAGCCTTGATCGCACCGATCGTGGTGGTCTTCCCGGTCCCGGCAGGCCCGACGACGGCATCAAGCCGGTTGCCGCTCAAAAGCACCTCAACGGCGGCCGCCCGCTGGTCAGAGTACAAACCGAACTTGCCGTGGTGTTTATATAAGGCAAGTGTCTCCATGACGACGACCGCCCGAACGGCCGGTCCGCCGTCGTCATTTCTTGCCGCCATAACCGCCTCCTCGCGGGCGAGCGTGCCCGCGTCGGTGTAAAGACGCGACCCATGGAAGTCGAAGACGCTCCGTCCCCCGAGGTGAAGATCCGGCCGCGCCCCCGCGGCGAAGCTGTACCGGTACTCGTTCAGCGGGACCGAGTAGGCTTCAGCCGCGCTGGCAACGGCGTCGATCAGGCCGCGGCGGTCACCCGGCGTCAGGCAGCGGATCGCGGCGCAGACGCGTTCCGCCTCGGCAAGCAGATTCCAGCGATTCCACGTCGCGCGCTTGGCTGCCACCAGGTCCCGGGTCAGGGAGGCGACAGCCCCCACCCAGCCGGCGGCGAAGTCGGACGAACGGAAAGGAGACGTTCGCGACCGTCGGATGGTGGATTCCAGGACGAGGCGGGGGTCGAAACCCTTGGACGAGGCCCTTTCGCGCCAGTGAGCCGAGAGCTGATGCAGGGGAGCGATGGTTTCCGGCTTTGCGCTTCGGGTGGAGAGGGTTGCTTGTTGTCGGAGCTTGACTGTCTGCGTGGGGGTTGGTCTGGTGCCGCGGTTTTTGGTCCATTCGGCGACCAAGCGGTCGGTTTCCTGGTCGATGAGGCGGGAGCGGTTGGAGAATTCGCGGATCAAGACGTCGTCGATGCCGGTGAGCTGAGCGCTCGGATTACGGGTGTTAGCTAGGGGATTGCGGATATCTGTATCGGTGCCTAGGTCGCGTTTGAGGGCGTCGAAGAGGAGACCGTTGTAGTGCTCGCTGGCGGCGACGGCGGCCCTGTATAGGGTCCGGGAGTCGAGCGTGACCCAGGCGCCGTCCGTAATCCGTTGGACTCGGTTGGCGATGACGACGTGCGTGTGCAGTTGCGGGTCACCTGAGCGTGACTCCCAGTGGTCGAATGCTGCGGCGACAGCGCCGCGGGTACTAACGTGCGCGACGCCGTTTCGCCCCGCTCGGGTGTGGATGACGAGTTCTTCCAGCCAGTCCAGGGTGGCGTTGATGGCGTCGTGGTGGGATTCAAGGATCTGGTCCTGGAGGCTCCGCGGGCTTAGCGCCCATAGGACGGATACAGATTTGGGGACGCTGAAGGTTAGATCGAAGCCGGCGACGGCGCGGCGCACCTCGGTTTGCCCTTGTTTGGTTTCGACGACGGTCGGCTGGCCGTGTGGTCGGCCCAGGGGAGCGCCCGTGTCCGGGCGGGTTGCACTGTCGAAGATGGCTTTTGCGTCGGATTCCGTGACAGGATCCCCAGCTGTGCGGTTGATGCCGCCCAGGCCGGAGCCGAGCCAACGGCCTTGCGGTGTCCCGGCCATCATGTAGTAGGCGGTCGCGTCAGGGGGAGCGGTCGTCAGGTCGTCCATCATCGTGGTCTTGAAGAGGTATTTCAGGCCCGACTGTGCGGAAAGCCGGGCGATGGACATAGTCATCGCTGTTTGGCTTCTGTCTTTCGGGCGGCACTGATCCAACCGCGACCGCGGAACAGCTCCAGAACGGTGTTGTCGAGCTCGGCGCCGGTGGCCTGGGCGAGAGCTCGTAGCCTGCCGGCGAGATGGACCAAGTCGTGCGCGTCGGCTTGCTGGATGGTCTTAAGGCGGCCGATCTCTGTTTCGAGGCTTTTGATGGTTGCGCGTTGCTCAGCGTTCTCGGCTTCGAGGTGGTCGACGACGGCGGACTGGGAGCGGAGATGGGCATGAAGGAGATTCTGGGTCTGCTTGCTGGCGGCGAGATCGGCGGTGAGTCTGGCTCCTAGGTTTCCAAGATGAGCTTCAGGTTCGATGACCCTATCCTGGGCCGCAGCGAAGGGCAGCGCTGGACTTGCTCCGGCAGTCCGGTTCCGCCGTCGACGGTCCCGCTTTCTGTTGGCACACCGGGCTGAGCAGAACCGCTGCGACGTGCGCGACGGCTCGAATGTCTCCTTACATTCCTCGCAATTCATTCCACTCACGATCGTTCATCAAGGTAGACCCGATCGACAGCATGACTTCGCCGTGAGCCAGTGCCCACGGCGAAGACCTTTGGTGCCAGAGGTGTAGCTGATGCGGGAGTATCTTCCGCGGGCCGAGGGGTGAGAATTGTGGTGCCGTTTGGCGACGTCTATCCGCATTGGTGCGGTTGAGCCCGCAGAAGTGTATGAGGCGGGGTTCTTGGGTGTGCCGGATTGTTGCCGTACCGATCATGTCCGGCTGGCCGCGGCGATGCTGGGTCGCCTGGACCGGGTCGACGCCGCCCTGGCGACACTGGATGAGACCATCGAGGCCGCTTCACGGCCGTCGGCCCAGCAGATCGAGTTGCTGCAGACGATCCCCCGGGGTAGGACTCAAAACTGCGCAGGTCATCATCGCCGAAACCGGCGGTGAGATGTCCCGGTTCCCGTCGGCGTCACATCTGGCGGCATGAGCCGGCGATGGTTCGATTGTCTTCGTTGATGCTCCACGGCCGTCGCGGAGCGCCTTGCCACGGTAACGTACACCAACGCGCCCGTCACGGTGGTGGAAGAGGATGGAGGTGGCGGTGGTACCTTCCCGCTGTCGCGCGGCAGGTTCAGCGCCGGGTATACCTCGTCGGACAGGAGCTGGGTGGTCTCCTTACCCGCCTTGCCGTCGATGCACCCGATCACGTCGTCGACGTGTGCGAGGGTGCTCTCTCCATCGCCGGCCGGGTCGGTGTTAAAGACACAGCCAAGGACGAGGTAGTCGGGTTGCCGGCTGTTGTCTGAAGTCGGTGGGCAGGTCGAGGGATTCACGGCTGTAGCCGACGGGGGTCTCGCCGGTGAAGTTCACCGCAGGTTTGAGTTCGTGGACCAGATCCATCTCCTTGCGCCCCTTGACTATTGGTCCAAGAATACTGGTGAGGACGACCATCATGCTGGGCGACTGGCAGGGTGCGGACCGCAGCATCGCCACGCCTGTGGCATAGACGGCATCGCGAGCCTGAACGAGCAGTTTGTCCAGACCATCAGTGTCTTCCAGGACGGTCTCGAGCGCTTCTGCTTGCACCGAGGCGTCGCGGAGTTCGCCCTGTGTGTACTTCTGATCCAGCATGGTGCCCAGTTCGGCGAGACAGGCGGCATCGGGGGTGGGGGGCAAGGTCGACGGTAACGGTGACGTTGGTCGCGGAGGTATCCCTCGGGCAGGGCTGATGTCTTCGTCACGGTTCGATTCCCGTGGGCCACGCTGAGGTATATTTGGGACTAACTATCCATTGAATCAATCGACACTTGGATTATTAGTCCCATCTCGGCTACGCTGTCCACCGGTAGATGACCTGCAATTGTCCAGCGAAATGAGGTTCAGTGGTTACAACCAAACCCTCGCTTGTGAGTGGCGAATTCGTCACGCGTGCGCAAGCCGCGCTTCCCGGCCTGAGAGATACCGACAAGCGGGTCATCGAGATAATTCTCAGTGACCCACACGCCGTTTTAAGCGGCTCTGTCACCGAGCTCGCCCAGAAGGCCGGTGTCGCGCAGTCTTCCGCTGTTCGCGCCTGCCAACGGATCGGGTACCGGGGCTATCAAGAGGTCAAGCTAGTGGTCGCACGTGACCTCGCTAACCAGGATCACCAGGGGCAAGAGCTCGTCCACGAAGAAGGAATCGACGGCCAGACGCCCGCCGGCGAAATCCTGGACCGCATCCTCCGCCGCAGCGGAAGGGCGCTGGTGGACGCGGCGCAGACCGTCGATCCCGAGGTGCTCTCCCTTGCGATCGATCGCATTGCCGTGGCCAGCCGGGTCCTTGTCATCGGCAACGGAACCTCTGCGGCCCCAGCCCACGATGCCGCCTATCGGCTCTCAGCCCTCGGCCTCGTCACGCTCTTCCCCGCCGACGTCATGGCCCAAGAGCTGGCGGCACGGCACCTCGACGAATCCTGTGTCTGCCTTGTCATCAGCCACACAGGCGCCAGCCGCGAATCTCTCCGGAGCGCCGAGGCAGCGCGCGCCGCAGGGGCGTTCGTCCTGGCCATCACAAGCTTCACCAACTCACCCCTGACCCGCAGCGCTGATGCCTCACTCGTGGCGGGAGGACCCGAATACGGCTTCCGCCTCGAGGCGATGGCCAGCCGGCTGGCTCATCTGGGCGTGGTCGACGCGCTCTTTGTTGGGATCGCGGTGCGCCGCCCACAAGCCTCCACCACGGCACTGGACCTCATGGCCGACATCACCATCGAACACTCCCTGTAGGAGGGAACCTCAAGCCCAACCAAGACAACACGGCGATCGACTTGGCCGTCATCGACATAGCCGGCACCACCATCGCGGACAACGGCGTCGCGGACAACGGCGTCGTCGAGCGAGCCGTTGACGAAGCCCTGCTTCGCGCCGGACTCGATCCCATCACCCCGGAAACGCTCCGCGCCCTTCGCGGCATGGCCAAACCGACATGTTCAACCGGCTCGCCCCCGAGCTGGATGCCGCTGATCGGGAAGTTGGGGATCTCCCGATCAGCGCGGATACCCACAGGCCGGAATAAGGGACGGCTAAGGAGCCCAGGCTGTCCTGTTCTATTCTGAACCCTGCGGTCATGAAGCGATCGCGATGACTTTGGGTTGAGTCATTTCCTCGTAGGCGAAGTGGACGCCTTCCCGGCCCATGCTGCCGTATTTCGATCCGCCGAACGGCATGGCATCGTGGCGGTAGTCCGAGGAATCGTTGATCATGACGCCCCCGGCGTCGATGGCCTTGGCGGTGTGCAAGGCGCGGTTGAGGTCTTTGGTGAACACACCGGCCTGCAGCGCGTAGTCACTGTCGTTGGCGAGTTCGATGGCTTCTTTGGCTGTGTCGAAGGGTTCGACCAAGACGACTGGTGCGAACAGTTCTTCGCTCCAGGCTTCGCAGGTGCGGGGCACGCTGGTGAGTACCGCCGGTGTCAGGACCGGCCCGTTCAGGACTCCGCCGGTCAGCAGGTTCGCCCCGGCAGCTACGGCTGCGTCGATTTTCCGTTTTGCTTCGGCGGCGGAGGCCGTGCTGATCATTGGCCCAACGTCGGTCTGTTCCTGACGCGGATCGCCGGTCTTCAAAGCCGCTGTTCGCGCGACGAAGGCATCGACGAAGGCATTGAAGACTTCGCGCTGTACGAGGATCCGTTGGGCGCCGATGCAGTTCTGGCCCGCTGCCCAGAAAGAACCGGACAGGCTGGCCTCCACGGCAGCCGGAAGATCGGCGTCATGGAAGACGATGACGGGCGCGTTACCGCCAAGTTCCATGGACAGGCGCTTGATTCCGGCGTTCGCGGCGATGGCCCGGCCGGTGGCGAAGCCTCCGGTGAAGGAGACCATGCGAACCAGTTTGGAGGAGATGATGGTTTGTGCGACGGTGCGGTCACCCAGGACAACGGTGACGAAGTCTGACGGCAGGCCGGCCTCGCGCAGCAGATCGACGAGGAGGATGGCGGTCAGGGGTGTCAGCTGGGAAGGTTTGAGGATGACGGCGTTGCCTCCGGCGATCGCCGGTCCGAGCTTGTGCGCCACCAAGTTCAACGCGTCGTTGTAGGGCGTGATTGCTGCGATGAGCCCCAGTGGCTCACGCGTGAACCATCCCTGACGGTTCTCCGAACTAGCGAACGAGTCGAACGGAACGACTTCGCCGACGTTCCGGCGGGTTTCCGCCGCCGAAAGCTTCAGCGTGTTCACTGCGCGGGAGACCTCCTTGCGGGCCTGCTTGATGGTCTTTCCGACCTCGGCAACAATCAGTTCGGCGACCTTCTGCGACCGCTGCTGCAACAAGTCTGCAGCGGTATCCAAAATCCTGCCTCGCTCATGGCGCGGCATGGCCGCGGCCGCGGGACCGGCGGCGGCTGCGCGGATGACCTCCGCACGTACATCGGCCTCGGTGCGCTGGGGCAGGGTGGCCAGAACGGTTCCGTCAAACTTGTTGCGCACGACAAGGTCGTTGATGGTGGCTTCACTCCTGGTCTCGGCGATGGCTCTTTCAGGCACGTACGGCTCCTTTGACGAATTCGTCGACGGCAATGATGTCGGAAATAAGGGCGTAGGCAGTCTCGACACGTCCCGCTCCAGGGCCGGACACCGTGACGGGACCGAGCAGGTCCGTGGTGAACGAAACGGCGTTGGTGGCACCGGAAATACCGGCCAACGGGTGATCGGCAGGAAGGGCTATGGGCTGGACGGTAGCGACGATGCGGCCGTCTTCCTCGCGGCGGGCTTCACCGATTAGCTTCCAACGGAAGCCGCGTGCTAAGGCTTGAGCCACGTCCTCACTCTTGAGGTCCTGGATGCCGGTGGTGTCCACGTCGTCGGGGCGGATGTTTGCGCCGAGCAGTTCGTTGGCCAGGATGGCGACCTTCAACCGGACGTCGGAGCCACCGACGTCCGCAGTCGGGTCTGCTTCGGCATAACCGAGATCCTGGGCTTCGGCGATGGCTTCGTCCAGGCGCAGGCCGGCTTCCATCCGGCCAAGGACGTAGTTGCTGGTTCCATTCAGGATTCCTTGAACGGCGCTTAGTTCCAGACCTCCGAGCATCTTGTGCGCCAACCGGATGACGGGCGTTCCGCTCATGACAGCGCCCTCGTACTCGAAGCGGACGCCGTTGTTTGCGGCGAGTTTGCCCAGTTCCCGGCCTTGCAAGGCCACGGGACCCTTGTTGGTGGTCACAACGTGCTTTCCGGATTCGATGGCCCACTCTACGTGCGACACGGCGGGTTCCCCGTCGATCGGGCTGGTGAAGGTGGCCTCGACAACGATGTCGGCCGGGCTGTTCTTGATGACGTCTTCGTTGCGGGGATCCGGGCTTCCGCCAGGAAGACCCTCGAAGGAGGATCCTCGAGGCATGGCGAGGACGGAGGCCAGATCGATGCCGTCGCCCTGGACGAGCGAGCCAAAGGCAAGGTCGGTGATGGCCACGACCCGGAGCTCCAATCCGAGGGCAGCGAATCGCTGCGGTTCATCGCGGATCAGTTCGGCCAAGGCGCGGTTGACGCCGCCGAAGCCAATGAGGACCAGATTGTAAGTTGTCAAGTTAATCTCCTTGATGGGGCGGTAATGCAGTTCTGTATGCCACGGTCCCGGCAGTGTCAGTTCCCTAGTTGCGAAACGTTCCTAAGGGACGACGAAATGGCCAAAGGAGCGGGCTGGGTTACCAGCCGCGTTGGGCGAGGCGGTGGGGTTCGGGGATTTCCTCGACGTTGATGCCGACCATGGCTTCGCCCAG
>NZ_JBYSXD010000027.1:0-62382 GCF_058781865.1 Arthrobacter sp. FW306-1B-F12A | reverse complement strand
GCGCCGCGGGGGCGGGGGTCTCAGCCTTGGGGGCTGGAACCGGAGCCTTGGGCGCAGCGGGGCCCGGAGCCGGGCGGGATGCTGCCGGTGCAGCAGGGGCAGCGGGTGCCGCGGGGGCTGCAACGCGAGGTGCTGCCGGGGCAGCGGCCTTCGCAGCGCCGGCGCCCGGATAGGCGTCGCGAAGCTTCTTCACGACCGGTGCCTCAATTGTCGAAGAGGCGGAGCGAACGAATTCGCCCAATTCCTGCAGTTTTGTCACTGCATCTTTGGAAGTAATACCGAGCTCTTTGGCGAGCTCATGTACGCGGACCTTGGCCACATTTCTCCTGTCTCGGTCCGCACCGAGCCAGGCACGAACCGTCTAATTCTTACTGCGGGCCCCTGCCGCTAACGCGGCGGATAGGCCCTGTGCAGAGCGCAACAAAGTTGTCATCGTTGCGCACTCATCGCTGGGAACTCATCGGGTTTCCATCAGTTTTCTGACCCGCTTTCAGGTTTGGACGGTTTTCCTGCTTTCACGTGGGTGTCCGCAGGGGGTATGACTGCCGCCAGGTAGCGTTCGACGGCGGTGACTTCACTTGCGCCCGCGAGGGCCCTAGCGAAAGCACGCCGTTTGCTTGCCAGCGTCAGGCATGTGGTGCTGGGGTGCAGCCACGCACCCCGGCCAGCCATCCGGCGTCGTTCATCCACCAGGACGACGGGTGACCCGCCGCCTTCGGCGACAAGCCGGATCAACTCGCTCCGCTTGCCTTGTTTCCGGCATCCGATGCAGGTGCGCACAGGCTGGTGCCTGGTGTGAAGCAGTTCAGTCACTGGGTGTATCAACCTGCCTCAGTGTCTTTGCCTGTCTTCTGCGGTTCTGCTTGGCTCGGCGCCCACCCTCGACTTGCCGGGATTATTGCCCCACAAGCCGCGAGCACGCCAAAGCGCACGGATACCGGGCATAGGCCCGGTTCCATCCATTCTAAGCCCCCGAGTGCCCGGCCACCGAATCCACAAGCTGCGGGGATCCGGGGCCGGGCACCGTTTGGTCTATTTAGTTGCCCTTGGCCGGAGTGGCGTCAGAGACGATGTCGATCCGCCAGCCGGTCAGCTTGGCTGCGAGGCGGGCGTTCTGGCCTTCCTTGCCGATGGCGAGGGAGAGCTGGTAGTCGGGAACAACCACGCGGGCCGAACGCGTGGCTTCGTCCGTGATAGTGACGGAATTCACGCGCGACGGCGAAAGGGAGTTGGCGATGAAGGTCGCCGGATCGTCGCTGAAGTCGACGATGTCGATCTTTTCGTCATTGAGTTCGGTCATGACCGCGCGGACGCGGGAACCCATTTCACCAATGCAGGCACCCTTGGCGTTGATGCCCGGGGTGTTGGCTTTGACGGCCATCTTGGTCCGGTGTCCGGCCTCGCGTGCCAATGCCACGATCTCGACGGATCGGTCCGCGATCTCCGGGACCTCCAGTTCGAAAAGCTTCCGTACAAGGCCCGGGTGTGAACGCGACAGCGTGATGGAGGGTCCCTTGGCGCCGCGGTGGACGTCCACCACAAACGCACGCAGGCGGTTGCCGTGGGTGTACTTCTCCCCCGGCACCTGCTCGGGCGGCGGCAACAGTGCTTCCACGGAACCGAGGTTCACCTGGATCATGTGCGGGTTGTTGCCCTGCTGGATCAGGCCGGCGACGAGTTCGCCTTCACGGCCCTTGAATTCGCCGAGGACGTTGTCGTCCTCGACGTCGCGCAGGCGCTGCAGGATGATTTGCCGCGCGGTGCTCGCCGCAATGCGGCCGAATCCGGCAGGAGTGTCCTCGAACTCGCCGATGGCTTCGCCGTCGTCGTCGATTTCCGTGGCCCAAATGGTCACGTGCCCGCTCTTGCGGTCCAGCTCCGCACGGGCCTTCTCGAAGGCGCCCGGCGTCTTGTGGTATGCCACCAGGAGCGCCTGCTCAATGGTGGGAATCAGGAGGTCCAGCGGGATTTCACGCTCACGCTCCAGGAGTCTCAGCGCACTCATGTCAATATCCATTAGGCCTCCTCGGAAGGTCCGTTGTACTCGTCTTCCAGCACGGCCTCGTTGAGGTGGCTGAACTCTATCTCGACTTTTCCTTGGCGGATCCTGTCGAAAGGAATCTTCACGGGTTCGCCCTGCTTGGGCTTCATGCCCTTCTTGACCTCTTGCTCGGGAACCAGCGTGACGCCGTCGTCGTCGACGGACTGGATGCGGCCCGTCAGGTTCTCTCCTTGGATCACGTTGACCTTGACCATGCGTCCGCGGGCCCGGTGCCAGTGGCGGGGCTCCGTGAGGGGGCGCCCGACGCCGGGCGAGGAGACCTCAAGGTCGTAGGGGCGGCCGTCGGTGCGGGGATCGTTGTCCAGGATGTCCGAGAGCGCCCTGGAGATTTCCGCGATGACGTCCAGGCTGACGCCGCCGGTTTCCTCCTGGGGCAGGTCGATGACCACGTGGACTACCCGGTGCGAACCGGCAACGTGGATGGCAACATCCTCAAGATAGAGCCGGCTCGCCAGGACGGCAGGCTCCAGAAGGGCCTTCAGCCTGCTCTCCTCGGGGTTGCGGACCTCGTGTTGTGCTGGACTCGTCGGATCCGTTCCAGCCTGGTCTGTTGAAGTCGTGGCTTCCGAATGACTCACTGGCCAGCCGCCTCCCGATAGATGATGTTGTGACTACTAGCTTAACGACATTTGCGGCGGCGTGGTGCACGGGGTCCCTCCGCGGGGACGCAAGTTGCCTGCGGGCGTGACACCATAGTCTGTTGTGAACCACGAGACTGTTGAGAAACCACGGAGCCATCGCTGGATGAGGACCCTCCTGCTGGCCTTCCTCGCAGTCCTCGTCCTCGGAGTCGGCGCCGTGCTTGTCCCGCGGGACGTTGGAAAGCCCCAGGCGGTGCCGTTTTCCGAAACTGCCCGTTCCGAAGCGCTCGCTTCGACCGAGACGCTCCTGGGCAGCGCATCGCTCCTGGAGAGCACCGACACTGTGATGTTGCTGACAAGCCAGGCACAGGCGCTGCTGCAACCTTCCGGCCCACCGGCGTCGAGCACTCCCACGGCTACCCCCAGCCTCCGTGCCACGCAGGACCGCCCAACGCGGGCTGGCTTCGTCTCCGCGCTCTCCGCGAGCGCTTCCCGTCGCTTGGCGGACGCCGCGAATGCCGACGGCGGCATGGCCCGGCTGCTTGCCGCCGTCGGGACCGCCCAGCTGCTTGAGTCATCGCGGCTTGCCACGAACTGGGGCTTGCCGCTACCAGCGACCCCGCCCGGGGCGAGTGCCGCCCCGGCACCGCCGCCGAGCTGCCCTGCCTCAACGGGCACCTCGACGACGGCGCCGACACCCGGAACGGCGCCCACCCAGGCCGATCTGCCCGGAGCCCTTGCCGCCGTCGTCAGCTCGGAACAGGAGGCGATCTATGCATACCAAGTGGCCCTGACCAAGCTGGACGCGAAGGCGTCGGCGACGGCAAGCACGTGGTTGGCGCGCCACCAGGAGCTGCTCCGCGGAGCGGAGGCCCAGGGCCGGCTGCACTGCATCGCCACGCCCCCGCGGGAAGCCGGCTATCGCCTGCCTGCGACTTTCGCCGCCAAACCCGGGCTGGCGCTCGGGAGCATGGAGTCCAGCTCGCTGACTGCCTACGCCGACCTCGTCGCGTTGTCGGAGGGCGAGACGCGCCAATGGGCGATCGACGGGCTCGTGGACGCCGCCAAACGCAGCCAGGCCTGGGGAACCCCGGTTGGTCCCTTCGCCGGCCTTGCGGTCGACGGCAAGGCGCTGCCCCCGCTGCCGAGCAGCACTCCGGGTCCATAGGAAAGCCTTTCTTTGCTGGCGGCAGCAGATTCCAAGTGCTTGGCTTGTACCATGGCTTCCATCGAAACTGCAGCCCTGCACGAGAACGAACCACACGCCAACGACCTCGCCCACCGGCTCAACTGGCTCCGGGCAGGCGTCCTTGGCGCCAATGACGGAATCGTCTCCGTCGCCGCCATCGTGGTGGGTGTCGCCGGCGCCACCACGAACACCGGCGCGATACTCACTGCCGGAGCCGCCGGACTCGTGGGCGGCGCGGTGTCCATGGCACTCGGCGAGTACGTCTCCGTCAGCAGCCAAAGTGACAGCCAAAAGGCCCTCATCGAGAAGGAACGCCGGGAGCTCGCCGAGGAACCCGAAGAAGAGCTCGCGGAATTGACTGCGATCTATGAGGCCAAGGGACTGCGGCCTGAAACAGCGCGGAAAGTGGCCGCGGAGTTGACGGAGCATGACGCCTTGGCGGCCCACCTTTCCGCCGAATTGAACATCGACGAGGACGACATCGTGAGCCCTTGGCATGCGGCCTTCGCGTCCGCCATTGCCTTCACCCTCGGCGCGGTACTGCCGATGCTCGCGATCCTGCTCCCGCCTCCGGGACTGCGTGTACCGCTGACCTTCATTTCCGTGCTGCTCGCCTTGGCCATCACGGGAGCGATCGGGGCGTGGATCGGCGGCAGCTCGAAGACCCGCGCCGCCGTGCGGGTCGTCATCGGCGGAGCCCTTGCGCTTGCTGCGACGTTCTTCATCGGAAGCCTCCTGGGCTCCTCCGGAGTGGTCTGAACCATCCCCGGACCGGCTTGGGTAGGCTGACAGTGATGTCTACCTTCGTTTCGATCCCTGGCGACCTCCAGGCACGCTACTCCCGCACAGCGGAGGGGCGGGCGTGGCTCTCAGGGTTGCCCGGACTGATCAATGCCAGCTTGGAACGCTGGCGGCTGTCCGTTGACCTGGAACCCGGCGGGCAACCTTGGAATGGCCACGGCGGCATCGTCATTCCGGTCCTCTACAACGGCGCCCGTTCGGTGCTCAAGATAGCGTTCCCGCACGAGGAGGCCCTCGTTGAACGGCACGCGCTGGCCCTGTGGGGCGGCACCGGGGCAGTCAGGATGCTCGACGCCGATGCCGCGTCCTGCGCGATGCTCCTGGAGCGGCTCGACGCCGTCAGTTGGCTACAGGGCGCCCCGATGGACGAAGCCCGCGACGTGTGGGGATCGCTCGTGAAGGAACTCAGCATCGAACCCGACGAGCGGCCCGAGTGGAAAGAGTTTGAGCATATAGCGGCACGTGCCGAGCGCTGGAGCGATGAGTTGCCGGCGGACTGGGAGCACCTTGGCCAGCCCTTCCCCCGATGGCTCCTGGAAGCCGCATTGGAGGTGTGCCAGACCCGGGGCGCTGTCGGACGGCGGGCGGGCAGGGACGTCCTGGTCCATTGCGACCTGCATTTCATGAACATCCTCCCCCACCTCAATGGCGCCCGGGCCGCCGGAAGGCGCGCATACGTGGCGATCGATCCGCAACCAAAGATCGGTGAGGCGGAGTTCGCCGTCGCCCCGATCTTGTGGAACCGTATCCGCGACCTCTCCACGACGGCCCCAGAGGTTGCGCTCCTGGAGCGTTGCGCGGATTTCAGCCGCGCGGCCGGCCTGGACGGCGAAGCGGCCCGCGAATGGAGCCTGGTTCGCGAGGTCGAAAACGCCCTGTGGTATGCCCGAAAGCCACGGCATGAGGGCGACCTTGCACGCTCCTTGTGGGTGGCCAGCACCCTCGCAGGACGTCCCTTGGACGGCCTGCCCGCCGCACACGACCTGCCCGAACCTGGACTGGCCGCCTCGAGCTAGCTTCAGGGCGCCGGAGGCCGTACCGTTCAGGCGCCGCGCTTAGGCGGTGGCCGCCAGAGCATCCTTGATGGCCTGCACCGCGATATCCAGGTCTGCCGAGTCCGTGGACCAGTTGGTCACCGAGACTCGCAGGATATCCCTGCCCTGCCAGCGTGAACCGGACATCCAGACCCTCCCGTCGGCCATGATGAAGTCCGTCACGGCACGCGTCCTCTCGTCGGAACCGAAGGCCAGCGACAACTGCGTGAACACCACATCGTTGAGGACCTCGACGCCGGGCACCTCGGCAAGCCGCCTGGCCAGTTCCGCGGCACACTCGGCGCGCCCGGCGACAAGCTCCCGCACGCCATCCCCACCCAGGGAACGCAAGGCCGCCCATACCGGCACTCCCCTGGCCCGTCGGGAAAGCTCGGGTACCTTCTCCATGGGGTCGCCGGGGCCGTGGTCATCCTGCATCAAGTATTCGGCGTGCATGCCGATGGCGGATCGCAGGGCAGCAACGTCACGTACCACCACGATCCCGGCGTCGTACGGCACATTGAGGGTCTTGTGGGCATCGGTTCCCCACGAATCGGCCAATCCGACGCCCTCCACCAGATGCCGCAGTCCCGGCACAGCGGCTGCCCACAGCCCGAAAGCCCCGTCAACATGGACCCACGCGCCATGATCCTTGGCAGCGGAAATCGCCTCGCGGAAAGGATCGAAGGCTCCGGAATGCAGGTTCCCGGCCTGGAGGCACACGATTGCCGGACCGGAACCGGACTCCAACGCAGTCCGAAGCGCGGCTGGGTCAATCCTTCCTTGATGGTCCGCCGCAACAACCTCCGGGGCCCCGAAGCCCAGGAAGCGCAAGGCCATGTCCAGGCTCTCGTGGCGCTCGGCCCCGACGAGGACACGGAGTTTCGGCGCGCCCTGGAGTCCCCCGGCGTTGACATCCCAGCCGACGGCGGCCAGCTGGCGCCATCGGGCCGCCGCGAGCGCCGTGAAGTTGGCCATGCTTGCGCCGGTCGCGAATCCGACGTCGGAGCCAACAGGTAGGCCGAGCAGCTCAAGGAGCCATTGCCCTGCCGCCTCTTCGATCCCGGCAGTGGCGGGTGTGGCAAAACGCAGTCCGGAGTTCTGGTCCCATGCGGAAACCATCCAGTCCGCAGCCATGCCTGCCGGCACCGTGCCGCCGATGACCCAACCGAAGAAACGCCCCGATTGCATGGCCATGAGCCCGGGCTCTGCATGTTCGGCAAGGAAATCAATGACCGAGGCCGCGTCCAGTCCGCTGGCCGGCAACGGTCCACCGAAGACTGCCGCGACGTCGTCAGCCGTGGTGCTTGGCCGTACCGGCCGCCCGGGCAAGGCCCTCAACCACTCACGCGTATGCTCCCATGCACGTTCCAGTGCCTGCTCATAGTCGCCGGAATCGACCCACATGAGTGCATGCTACGCCCGGGGCTTCCCTGCGGCCATCGCTTGCGACGTCCGGGGCGCTACGTGGCGAAGTAGTCGTTCCAGACGTCCACGCCGAGTTTGACGATCAACGCGCCGACCACGATCAGGAACACAATCCGCACAAACCCGCTGCCCTGTTTCACGGCTGTCCGGGCGCCCAGGTAGCCGCCGGCCATGTTGGACAAGCCCAGCACGGCGCCGACGCCCCACAGCAGTGATCCGTGCGGCAGGAAGAACAACAGGGCACCGGCGTTCGTGGCCATATTGACGATCTTCGCCTTGGCGCTGGCCTCAAGGAAGGCATAGCCCATCGCGGAGACGAGGGCGATCACCAGGAAGGAGCCTGTACCAGGACCTATCAGGCCGTCGTAGAACCCGATCACGCCGCCTATGGCGCAGGCCACCACGTAGTGCGTGTGGCCGTCATGACGCAGCGCGGTCAGCTCGCCTGCATTGGGCCGCAGCGCAGTGAAGAGCGCGACGGCGATGAGGGCCACCACGATGATGGGTTTGAAGACGCTCGCGGGAAGGTTGGCCGCCAGGACGGCTCCGCCGAAACTGCCCGCGAGGGCAATCACCGCCATGGGTATGGCCGTCTTGAGGTCAGGGCCAACCCGGCGGTAGTAGGTGACAGCGCTAGTTGTCGTCCCGAAAATAGAGCCCATCTTGTTGGTGGCCAGCGCCTGGACCGGGGTGATCCCCGGAACCAGGAGCAAGGCGGGGAGCTGGATCAGTCCCCCGCCGCCCACCACGGCATCGATCCAACCGGCCGCGAATCCAGCCACCACGATCATGACGAGCGTGGTGAGCTGGACCGACTCGAAGCCGGAGATCACTTCTGGCGTACGGCGTTGACCACGTAGTCGGCAGCCTTCTCGACTGCCACGTTCTCTGCCTGGCCGGTGCGACGGTCCTTGATCTCCACAACGCCGTCCACCAAGCCACGGCCCACCGCCACGATGGTGGGGACGCCCACGAGCTCGGCGTCGCCGAACTTCACGCCGGGGGAAACCTTGGGGCGGTCGTCGTAGATCACGTCGAGGCCGGCGGCCTCGAGTTCGGCGGAGAGCTTCTCGGCCGCCGCGAAAATTTCCTCGCCACGTCCGACGGCGACCACGTGGACGTCCGCGGGGGCCACGGAGCGCGGCCAGATCAAGCCCCGGTCGTCGTTGTTGGCCTCGGCCAGGGCGGCCACGGCACGTGTCACGCCGACACCGTAGGAGCCCATGGTGACCACAACCTGCTTGCCGTTCTGGTCAAGGACCTTCAGGTCGAGGGCCTCGGCATATTTGCGGCCGAGCTGGAAGATGTGTCCCATTTCGATGCCGCGGGCAGTCTCCAAGGGGCCGGAGCCGTCCGGGGCTTCGTCTCCCGCGCGGACCTCGGTGCATTCGATGACGCCATCCCAGGCGAAGTCGCGCCCGGCTACGAGACCGAACACGTGCTTTCCGTCTTCGTTCGCCCCGGTAACCCAGCTGGTACCCGAGACAACCCGGGGGTCGACAAGGAAGAGCAACTTGGACGTTCCTTCGAGCCCGAGAACGGCCTCGCCGAGGACAAGTCCGGGGCCGATGTAGCCCTTGACGAGTTCAGGAATCTTCTTGAGGTCGTCCTCGTTCGCCGCTTCGAGCCCGATTTCGCCGGCAATGGGCAGGAATGAACCGATGTTGGCTTCGACGCGCTTGAGGTCCACGGCGCGGTCACCGGGAACGCCGATGACCACGATCTGGCGTTCGCCCGTGGGCAGCGTGACGGCGAGGACCACGTTCTTGAGGGTGTCGGCGGCAGTCCAGGCGCCGCCGTCGGAATCGCTGCGCGCGGCGAGCTGGTTGGCAGCCGTCACGAGGGTGTCGATCGTGGGCGTGTCCGGGGTGTCCAGGACGCGTGCGGGAGGCGCGTTGCTGAAGTCGATCTCGGCCGGGGCCACGGTGGTCACGGCTTCGACGTTGGCGGCATAGCCGCCCGCCGAGCGCACGAAGGTGTCCTCGCCGATCTCGGTGGGGTGCAGGAACTCCTCGCTCTTGGATCCACCCATGGCGCCTGCCGTGGCGGCAACGGGGATGACCTCAAGGCCAAGTCGCTCGAAGATTTTCAGGTACGCGGCACGGTGGGCCGCGTAGCTCGCGTCCAGGCCGGCGTCGTCGACGTCGAACGAGTAGGAATCCTTCATGATGAATTCGCGGCCGCGGAGGAGGCCTGCCCGGGGGCGTGCTTCGTCGCGGTACTTGTTCTGGATCTGGTACAGGCTCAGCGGCAGGTCCTTGTACGAGGAGTACAGGTCCTTGACCAGGAGGGTGAACATTTCCTCGTGCGTGGGGGCGAGGAGGTAATCGGCACCCTTGCGGTCCTGGAGGCGGAACAGCCCTTCGCCGTATTCGGTCCAGCGGTTGGTCGCCTCGTACGGTTCGCGGGGCAGCAGTGCCGGGAAGTGGACTTCCTGGGCGCCGATGGCGGCCATTTCCTCGCGGATGATCTGCTCGACCTTGCGCAGGACGCTCAATCCCAAAGGCAGCCACGTGTAGATGCCCGGTGCGGCACGGCGGATATAGCCCGCACGGACCAGGAGTCTGTGGCTTGCGACTTCGGCGTCGACGGGATCTTCACGCAAGGTGCGCAGGAACAGCTGGGAGAGGCGAAGGACCACGGGTCAGAATCCGTTTCTATGGCAAGAGCTGGCAAAAACTACTGTGTACCAATCTACCGGCTTGCGGCCGGGGAACCTGCCGGGGCCGTCCCCCCGGATTCCTTCCCCGGGTTCTTCGGAAAGCAAAGCCGCCCCGAACGAACATGAGCCACGCCATGGTGCGAGGAAGCCCCTGGCCGCCGGGCGGCTGGTCATCCTGCCATGGCGTGGCTCAGCGGCTGGTCGGCCGCGGGCGTTGTCCTGGAGGCTTAGTCGGACTCGTCGAATGCCTTCGAAAGATCAACGCCTACAGCCATTTGGTTTTGTGTTTCCTCTCTGAAACCGTCCGCGCCCCAGCGACACGGCTGGTTCTGAATTTATGTGATGGTGGACACTTTTTTCAAGGGCTTGGACTAATCAATTCTGGCAACGAACAACGCGGGGTCAGTTAGCGCCCATCCGGAGGTCCGACATGGGCCGTAAGTGACCCCGCGTTGCAGATCCGTCCCCGAAGCTCACAGTTGACGCGCTTGTGTATCGGATTTACCTTTTATTCATCACCTGATGAATAAATCGGAGGCCGCGATGTCCCACAGTCCAGCGGGAAGTCCTGCACCAGGCATGTCCCCTGCGTCCCCTGCGGTCACGGTGGAGGGCCTGCACGTCACGCGCGGCCGCAAGAAGATTCTCCGTGGCGTGGACTTCGCCATGGAACCCGGACGGATCACGGGCCTGCTTGGACCCTCGGGGAGCGGCAAGACAACCCTCATGCGCTGCATCGTCGGCGTCCAGCGGCTGACAGCCGGCAGCGTGGACGTATTGGGCCGTCCGGCAGGTACTCCGTCATTGCGGCACGACGTCGGATACGTCACCCAGGCACCGAGCGTCTACACGGACCTCAACGTCGAGGCGAACGTGAGGTATTTCGGAGCCATGCACGGCGTCTCGGCGGCCGACACCGCGGAGGCGATTGCCGCCGTCGGGCTCGAATCACTGGCACGGCGGAAGACGGCAGACCTTTCCGGCGGTGAATTCAGCCGGGTCTCGCTGGCCTGCGCGCTCGTCTCGCATCCGAAGCTGCTGGTCCTCGACGAACCGACGGTTGGCTTGGATCCGGTACTGCGTGCCGAGCTGTGGGAACGGTTCGCCGCCTTGGCCAAAGCGGGCACCACCTTGCTGGTGTCCAGCCATGTCATGGAGGAGGCCTCGCACTGTTCCTCGTTGCTCCTGCTCCGCGATGGATTGCTGCTGGCGCAGCTCAGTCCGGCGGAACTGAGCGAGCGGGGACACAGCAACGACCTGGAACAGGCCTTTCTGCACATCATCCAGGAAGCGGGCGCCGCTTCGAGCCACCGGAGTGCCAATGAAAGCCAGGTGGCGTGATGAATCCACGGATGATGTTTGCCACCACCAGGCGGGTCCTGGAACAACTGCGGCACGACCACCGGAGCGTCGCGCTCATCATGGTGGTTCCGGCCCTGCTGCTCACGGGCGTCTACTATCTGTTCGAGAACGAAACCCTGCCTCCCGGATTCCCCCGGACCTTTGACCGCGTGGGACTCATGATGCTGGCCATTTTCCCGTTTGTGGTGATGTTCCTGGTCACGTCGATCACTATGTTGCGCGAAAGGACGTCGGGGACGTTGGAACGGCTCCTGACGACGCCCATCCACAAAGCCGATCTCCTGTTCGGCTACGCGTTGGCGTTCTCTATCATGGCGGCCCTGCAGTCCCTTGTCGCAACCGCTGTGGCCTACTGGATCTTCAATCTGGATATCAAGGGCGGTCCCGGTTACGTCGTGATGATTGCCGTCATCAACGCAGTACTCGGTGTTGCGCTCGGCCTGTTGTGCTCGGCCTTTGCGAGGACCGAATTCCAGGCGGTGCAATTCATGCCGGTGGTGGTGATACCGCAGATCCTCTTGTGCGGACTCTTCGTGGCCAGGGACCACATGAACAGCCTCTTGGAGGGCATTTCCAATGTGCTGCCGTTGACGTTTTCGGTCGATGCGCTCCAGCAGATCGCCGACAACACCGAGGCGACGCAGGCCATGTGGCAGGATGCCGGGGTCATGGCGGCGATCGTTGTGGGGGTCTTGGTCCTGGCTTCGTTCACCCTCCGACGGCGGACCTCATGAGCGGCGGCGTGCCTCCACTGCGGCGGGGACGCCGCAGCGGCGGGAGCGACTCCCGCGAGCTGATCCTCGCTACAGCGCGCCGGCTCTTCGCCGAACACGGCTTCGACGGCACGAGCCTGCGGCAAGTGGCCCGCGAAGCAGAGATGGACCCGGCCATGGTCCACCACTTCTTCAAGGGCAAGGACGAACTCTTCGCCCAGAGCATCGAACTCCCGGCTGATCCCGACGAGGTCCTGGCCGGCGTCGAATCGTTGGCCCCGGCACAGCGCTCCGAAGCAATCGTCCGTGCCGTGTTGCGTCTGTGGGAAAGCCCGGCACAACACGGGCTTGTCGCGTTTGTCAGGGGAACGATCGGCTCCAAGGCCAAGACCGCCTTGCTGCGGGAGATGGTGGCGAGGACCATCCTGTCCAGGATTACAGCAGGTCTTCCCGGTTCCCCTGAGGAAGCGAAGATGCGCGGCACCCTCGTTGCCACGCAGGTGGTGGGGCTCATGCTGATGCGCTACGTGGTCAGGCTGGAGCCCCTGGCTTCGGCCTCCCAGGACGAGGTAGTGCGGCTCGTGGCCCCGAACGTCCAGCACTACCTCACCGGCGCGCTCACCCCTCCCAACTGACTCGCATTAGACGTCGTTATGAGCCCTCAAAACGACATCTATTGCGAGTTAGTTGGGTTGGGTTGATCAGTACAGCACCGTGGCGAAGGTTCCCAGGCGTTTGAACCCGACCCGCTCGTACGTGGCGCGCGCCCTGGTGTTGTACTCGTTGACGTAAAGGCTGGTGATCGGCGCGAACTGCTGGGCCAGGACAACCACTCCCGCCATGTACCCGGCACTGAGTCCTTGGCCGCGGAACTCGGGGTTCATCCAGACGCCCTGCACTTGGGTGGCCTGCGCGGTGACCGCCCCGAGTTCGGCTTTGAACTTCACTTTCCCGCCGGCGTCGATGTGCACCAGGGAATGGCCTTGCCGGATCAGTCCGGCCACCCGGCGGCTGTAGAAGTCCTCGCTCCCGAGGAAGGGAGAATACCCCACTTCCTCTTCGAACATGGCTGCGCACGCGGGCAGGATACGGTCGAAATCCGCGATGTTTCCGAAGCCGAGCTGCGGATTGGCTTCGATGGCGGGTGGCCCCGAGATGGCCAGAAGTGGCTGGTCGGCACGTACCTCGTGGGCGAAATGGCCCAGCTGCTCCAAGCGGGAATGCAGCGCCAGTACGGTCTCCGCCGGCCCGAAGATCGAGGCGTACCGGCGTCCTGCCCGGTGTGCAACCGCCGCAACGCGGGAAGCCAGCCCGGGGTCCAGCTGCACCGGAACCAGATTGGCGCCGGCCCAGCAGGCACCCACCAGGGCATCGCCGTCGAACACTCCAAAGACGCTCGCCCCACCGGACGTGGGTGCGGCGCTCCCCGACGAATCGAGATGCGCCAGAATGAAGACGTTCGCTACAGGGTCTTCCATCGCGAGCACGCGAAGGGCCCGGGTGTCGGCAGCGCCGAGCACCCGGACGGAAATCCCATCGGCGGCTGTCTCGCTACGAGACGCTAACCACGGGGCTACCCTTGACAGCATCTTCGCCATCGGCCTCCCCCATCTCTTCGGCGATACGCATGGCCTCTTCGATCAGTGTCTCAACAATCTGGCTCTCGGGGACAGTCTTAATGACTTCGCCCTTCACGAAGATCTGGCCCTTGCCGTTTCCGGAGGCCACACCGAGATCGGCTTCACGTGCCTCGCCCGGGCCGTTCACCACGCAACCCATGACGGCGACGCGCAACGGAATCTCCATTCCCTCAAGCCCGGCCGTGACCTGCTCAGCCAGCGTGTAGACGTCCACCTGGGCGCGTCCGCATGAAGGGCAGGAGACGATTTCGAGCTTGCGGGGGCGCAGGTTGAGGGACTGCAGGATCTGGTTGCCGACCTTGATTTCCTCGACAGGCGGGGCGGAGAGGGACACGCGGATGGTGTCGCCGATACCCCTGGACAGGAGCGCTCCGAAGGCCGTCGCGGACTTGATGGTGCCCTGGAAGGCGGGCCCGGCCTCTGTCACGCCGAGGTGCAGGGGCCAGTCGCCCTTTTCGGCAAGCATCTCGTAGGCCGCCACCATGATGACGGGATCGTTGTGCTTGACGGAGATCTTGAAATCGTGGAAGCCATGTTCCTCGAACAACGACGCTTCCCACACAGCGGACTCGACGAGGGCCTCCGGGGTGGCCTTGCCGTACTTCTTCAGGATGCCGGGCTCCAGGGACCCGGCGTTGACGCCGATCCGGATGGACGTACCGTGATCGCGAGCTGCCGCCGCGATTTCCTTCACTTGGTCATCGAACTTGCGGATGTTGCCCGGATTGACGCGCACCGCAGCGCAACCGGCCTCGATCGCGGCGAAGACATACTTCGGCTGGAAGTGGATGTCCGCGATCACGGGAATCTGGGACTTGCGGGCGATGATCGGCAGTGCCTCGGCGTCGTCCGCGGAGGGGCAAGCGACACGCACGATGTCGCAGCCGGACGCCGTCAGCTCGGCGATCTGCTGCAGGGTGGCGTTGATGTCCGTGGTGGGGGTGGTGGTCATCGATTGCACGCTGATGGGTGAATCGGAGCCGACGCCGACCGAACCCACCTTGATCTGGCGGGTCTTGCGGCGGGGCGCGAGAACGGGGGGCGGGGCTGACGGCATTCCCAGGCTGACCGAGGTCACGTGGACTCCTTGGGTTGAAATGGGTGGATCGTAGGGCCGGGAACCCGGCCGGTCATGCTGCTAGGAAGCGTGGGCGGAGAGCATTCCGATGACGGGGTTCCACTCCGACGTCCGGATGCCTGCAATCCCCCGGACGGCGGCGAACGGATCCTCCTTCAGCGTGGCGTTCAGCTCGGCCTCGTCGGCGGCCTCGAGCAGGAGTAGCGCACCCGCTCCGTCGGTGTAAGGGCCGCTCGCCAGCAGGGTTCCCTGCTCGGCGAGGCTGGCGAGCCAGGCGCGGTGGGCGGGGCGGTTCGCGTCGCGCACCTCGGCGGACTCGGCGTCGTAAACGTACTCAACAGCGAAAACAGTCATATGGATAGCCTATCCCCCCAGCCCAATCCGGATCAGCCGAAGAGGTTGACGGGCTTGACGATGTCCGCGTAGATCAGCAGCGCGCTCATGGCCATGAGGACGCTCGCCACGACGTAGGTGAGCGGCAGGAGCTTGGCGATGTCGAAAGCGCCGGGATCCGGTTTGCCGAACAGCTTGGCGATTCGACGCCGGGCTCCCTCGTAGAGCGCGCCCGCCACGTGTCCGCCGTCGAGCGGCAGGAGCGGAACCAGGTTGAAGACGGCGAGGGCGAAGTTCAGTCCGGCGAGGAGCCCCACGAGGGCGCTGACGCGCGATTGCAGCGGAACCTGATCCATTGCAGCCACTTCACCGGCCACCCGGCCGACGCCGACGACGCTGATGGGGCCATTGGGATCGCGCGGTTCGGAGCCGAAAGCCGCTTGTGCTACTCCGACTACCCTGGCGGGGAGGTTGAGGATGACTCCGGCGATCTGCTTGATGTTCTCTCCGGCCATCGGAAGAACGGTCGACGCCGGTTGGGGCACCATGGCGGTTTGCGCACCGATGCCGAGGAACCCGACCTCCTCGTACAGCGGCTTGCCGTCCGAGCCCTTGGCCTGCTGGCCGTTGTCGGCGATGACGGGGCGTGCGGACAGCACCGGGGTAACCTGCGTGGTGACGCTCTTGCCGCCACGGTCCACGGTGATTTGCACGGACTTGCCGGCGGATGCCCGGATCCAGCCGCTCATCTCGGCCCAGCTCGTCACAGGCTTGCCGTCAAAGCTGGTGACAACGTCGTTCGGCTGGAGCTTGGCCACCGCGGCCGGGGTCAGTTGGCAGTTCGGCGAGTTTGGATCGACGGTTTCGCCGGCCTTGACTTGGCACTTTGACACCTCGGCGATGGTGGTGGTGGCGGTGGACACTCCGAAGCCCATGAGCAGCACCGCTGTCAGCACCAGGCCGATGAGCAGGTTCATGGCCGGCCCACCCAGCATAATGATGACCTTTTTCCAGACCGGCAGCCTGTAGAAGACCCTGTTCTCGTCGCCGGGGCCCACTTCCTCGTGCGCCGCGGACCGGGCTTCGGTGGCGAGTGTCTGGAACATGCCGGTGCTGGACGGCCTGACGCTGCCATCCTCCTTGTTGGGCGGGTACATGCCGATCATGGCGACGTAGCCTCCCAGCGGGATCGCTTTGACGCCGTATTCGGTCTCGCCTCTCCGAGTGGACCACAGGGTAGGACCGAACCCGATCATGTACTTCGTGACGCGCACCTTGAAGAGCTTGGCGGGAAGCAAGTGCCCCACCTCGTGCAGCGCAATGGAGACGGCCACGCCGATCGCGACGAAGACGACTCCGAGAATGAACAGAATGACGGGATTCATGCCTTAAGTACTGCTTCCTAAAGGGTGCTGTTGGCTAAACGATCGTGGGTGCGCGTGCGTGCCCACCTCTCAGCATCCAACACCGAGTCCACCGTCAGCTCCAAGGATCCTGAATGTTCGCTGAGGACGGACTCCACCGTGTCCACGATGTCGGTGAAGCGGATCCTCCCGGCGTGGAAGGCTTCCACCGCTTCCTCGTTGGCCGCGTTGAAGACCGCTGGAAACGTGCTCCCCTGCTTCGCGGCGTCCTTGGCCAGTTCCACGGCCGGGAAAGCCACCGAGTCGAGGGGCTCGAACGTCCAACTGGTGGCCTTGGTCCAGTCGCAGGCCTTGGCGGCGCCGGGCACGCGGTCCGGCCACCCGAGGCCGAGGGCAATGGGCAGTCGCATGTCCGGCGGAGAGGCCTGGGCAATGATGGAGCCGTCCACGAACTCCACCATCGAGTGCACTACGGATTGCGGGTGCACCACAACGTCGATCCTGTCCAACGGGACGTCGAACAGCAGGTGCGCTTCGATGACCTCCAGGCCTTTGTTGACGAGGCTGGCCGAGTTGGTGGTGACCATGAGGCCCATGTCCCACGTGGGGTGCGCAAGGGCCTCGGCCGGGGTGACGTTGCGGAGTTGCTCCCGGCTGCGGCCCCGGAAAGGTCCGCCGGACGCCGTCAGGATGAGTTTCCCAACCTCTTTGTCGGTTCCTGCGCGGAGGCATTGGGCGATGGCCGAGTGCTCGGAATCCACGGGCACGATCTGGTCAACGGCGGCAGCGGCCTTCACCAGGGCACCGCCCACGATGAGGGATTCCTTGTTCGCCAAGGCCAGGATGGCGCCCGACTTGAGTGCTGCCAGCGTGGGCGCCAGCCCGATGGACCCCGTGATGCCGTTGAGTACGACGTCCGCTTCGATCGCGGCAATCTTGGTGGACGCATCCGGCCCCGTGATGATCGCCGGATCGTAGTTCCGGAGTCCGGCGGCGGAGGCGGCAGCGCCGATGAGTCTGTGGAGTTCGTGGGCGTCGCCGTAGGCGATGCCGACTGCCTGTGCCTTGGTGTGGACTGCCTGCTGCGCGATGAGTTCCAGGTTCCCGCCACCCGCGCTCAGCGCCACGACCTCAAACAGGTGGGGGGCGGCGTCGACGACGTCAATCGCTTGAGTGCCGATTGAACCAGTGGACCCGAGGAGGATGATCTTGCGCGGCTGCATTGCTTAAGTATCCCGCACCCCAGGCGTAGCGTTGGTTTGTGGACTGGGTCTCGTGGTTCGAGGCGCCGGACTATGAATTCGCCCGGCAGGTGCTCCAGCGCGGCACGGCCGCGCTCTATTTCATCGCGTTCCTGTCCAGCCTCAACCAGTTTCCCGCACTCCTTGGCGAACATGGGCTCCTGCCTGTCCCGAGGTATGTGGACGGCCACAGGGTCTTGCGCAGGCCCAGCCTGTTCCGCTGGAAGTACTCGGACACGTTGCTCCGCGCCGTGTGCGCCGCAGGACTTGCCGTGTCCCTGACACTCGTGGGCGGGCTGCCGCAGCTTGGCCCGCCGTGGCTTCCCTTGGCCGCGTTCCTGGCCTTGTGGTTGCTCTACATGTCGATCGTCAACGTCGGCCAGACCTTCTACGGCTTCGGTTGGGAGATGCTGCTGCTGGAAATGGGCTTCACCGTCGGCTTCCTCGGTTCGGACCAGGTCCCCCCGCCCAGGACCATCCTCGTCCTGCTCGTGTGGTTGCTCTTCAGGCTGGAATTCGGCGCCGGCATGATCAAGATCCATGGCGGAAGCGAGTGGCGTGATTTAACCGCCCTGTACTACCACCACGAAACCCAGCCCATGCCCGGACCGTTGAGCCGCCAGGCGCATCTCCTGCCCAAAGCGATGCACCGCATGGAGGTGCTCGGCAACCACTTCGCCCAGCTGGTGGTGCCGTTCTTCCTGTTCGCCCCGCAGCCGCTGGCCACCATCGCCGCAGGAATTGTGGTCTTCACGCAGCTTTGGCTGGTGGGGAGCGGAAACTTCGCGTGGCTCAATTGGTCCGCGATCGTGCTCGCCTTCGCTGCGGTGAGCGACCCGGTTGCCCACGCTGTGCTGCCTTTCATCCCGCAACGGACCAACCCGGCAGCGGCGGTTCCGCAGACCCCGGTGTGGTGGCTCGCCGTCGTGCTCGCGGTGACGGTGCTCCTCCTGGTGCTCAGCTATTGGCCCATCCGCAACCTGCTCTCGCGCGGGCAGCTCATGAACGCGAGCTTCAACCGATGGCAGTTGGTCAACACGTACGGGGCGTTCGGCACGGTGACGCGGCACCGCGTGGAAATCGTGGTGGAAGGCACCCAGGCAGACGTTCCCGTCGACGAGGCAGATTGGCGCGAATACGGCTTCAAGGGCAAGCCCGGCGACGTCCGCCGGCTCCCCCGGCAATGGGCGCCCTACCACTTGCGCCTCGACTGGCTGATGTGGTTCCTGCCCTTGCGCACTGTGCACGAGGAATGGTTCTACGCGTTCCTGGGCAAGCTGCTCGACGCCGATCCGCCCACCTTGCGCTTGTTGCGCCAGGACCCGTTCGACGGCGACCGGCCGCGTTGGGTGCGGGCCCGCAGCTTCCTGTACCGCTTCGCCACGAGGGCCGAGTTCCGGGAAACGGGTCAGCGCTGGATCCGGATGGAGCTCTACGAGGTCATCGCCCCGTTGTCGCTGCCGAAGCCACGACGGCGCGGTCAATAGACCCGAGGCGACCCATCAGGAAAGCCGGGCCCTGCGCAGCGTGGATTCGGCGTGTTTCAGGATGGGACCGTCCACCATTTTGCCCTTGTGCTGGAACACACCGGTTCCGGCCGCAGCCGCAGCGTCAAGCAGTTCCCTCGCCACTGCGACGGCTTCGGGCGACGGTGCATACGCTTCGCGGACAACGGCTACCTGGTTCGGGTGGATGCAGGCCTTGGCACCGAATCCGCTGGCCACGGCGTCGGCGGATTCCACGGCCAGCCCCGCAAGATCGGGAATGTCGACGTAGACCGAGTCGATGGCCTCCTTGCCTGCGGCTTTGGCCGCCAGCAGCACGGTGGACCGGGAGTGCGTTGCGACGGCTCGGTAGCCGCCATCGTCCTTGCGGCTGGAGGTGCCGCCCATCGAGGCGATCAAATCCTCGGCGCCCCACATGAGCCCGACGACGTTGGGAGCCTGGGCGATCTCAGCCGCGTTGACGATTCCCTTGGCCGTCTCGCACAGGGCGATGACGTGGTATCCGTCGAGTGCTTTCAACTGTTCGGCGGTCTCGGCCTTGGCCAGCATGATGGTGCGGTAAGGAGTATGCGCCAGGCAGTGCAGATCCTTCTCGAAGTCCGGGGTGCCCACCGGATTGACGCGCACAATCGTGCGGCTGGGGTCGAGTTCGGCGGTCTCGCCGCCTGAGCCGAGCTGGGCGAGGATCGCGCCCCGGGCCCGCTTCTTATCTGCAGGCGCGACAGCATCCTCGAGGTCCACGATGACGGCGTCGGAACGCTCAGCGGCCTTTTGGAACCGTTCCGGCCGGTCGGCGGGGCAGAAAAGCAAAGCGGGGCCCATGGTGAAGGTCATGTATTGATTGTCCCCTGTTGCGCCTCCAGATGCGCTGTCCGGCTCCACATGAGGCAGGCCCGCGTCGCCAGCGCCACCACAGTGCCGTCCTGGTTGCGGCCGGTATGTTTCATGGTCACCACGCCTTGCCCGGGACGCGACGACGACTCCCGTTTCCCGATGATGACCGTCTCCGTGTAGAGGGTGTCGCCGTGGTAGAGGGGGTGCGGGAATGAGACGTCCGTGAGGCCCAGTTGGGCAATGATGGTGCCCTGGGTCAGCTGGGTGACGGACTGTCCCACCATGGTGGACAGCGTGAACATCGAGTTCATGAGCCTCTGCCCGAAGGGCTGTTTGGCGCTCCACGCCGCGTCCAGGTGGAGGGCCTGGGTGTTCATGGTCAAAGTGGTGAACAGGACGTTGTCCGTTTCGGTGACGGTCCGCCCGGGCCGGTGGGCGTACACAACGCCTTCCTCGAGTTCGTCGAAGTACATCCCCCGCTGCTCGACCACGCGGGGTTCAGCGTCCGCCGTCATACAGTCAGCTCCTGGTCCTCTTCGAAGAGCTCGACGCCGGTCGCCGCGGCCACGTCCTCGGCCGAGACATTCGGTGCCAACTCGCGCAGGACGAGCCTCGATGCCCCGCCTTCGGAGACGACGTCGATCACGGCGAGGTCGGTGATGATCCGATCCACGCAGCCTTTCCCCGTAACGGGCAACGAGCAATCCTTGACGATCTTGGGCTTGCCGTTGCGGTCCACGTGCTCCATCATCACGATCACCCGCTTGGCGCCGAAGACCAGGTCCATGGCGCCGCCCATGCCCTTGACCATTTTGCCGGGAATCATCCAATTGGCCAGGTCCCCGTTGGCCGCGACCTCCATGGCTCCCAGCACGGCGACATCCACATGGCCCCCGCGGATCATGCCGAACGAGGTAGCCGAGTCAAAGAACGCGGCGCCCGCGTTGACTGTGACCGTTTCCTTGCCGGCGTTGATCAGGTCCGGGTCCACCGCGTCCTCGGCCGGGTAGGGGCCGACGCCCAGTATCCCGTTCTCGGAATGCAGGATCACCTCGACGCCCTCGGGGATGTAGTTGGGGATCAGGGTGGGCATGCCGATCCCGAGGTTGACGTATTGCCCGTTGGTGAGTTCACGGGCTACCCGGGCAGCGAGTTCGTTCCGCGTCCAGCCCTTGCCCTCGTGGTGCTCGGCGCCGGCGCGGCGGTACTCGTGCCTGACGGCCTCGGGACGCGGCGGCACATCCTGGGTGATGTTCGATTCCATGGCTACGCTCCTGCCTGCCGGGTCAACGCGACGGTCCGCTTTTCGATGCGTTTCTCCGTGTCCGGTGCAACCACGACCCGCTGGACGAAGATGCCCGGGGTGTGGATATGTTGCGGATCGAGTTCGCCGGGTTCCACAAGCTCTTCGACCTCGGCGATGGTGATCCGGGCCGCCATGGCACACAGTGGATTGAAGTTCATAGCCGTCGCGTGGAAGACGAGGTTCCCGTGACGGTCCCCCTTCCAGGCGTGGACCAGTCCGAAATCGGGTGTCAGGGATTCCTCCAGGACATAGTCCGCCCCGTTGAAGGTGCGCACTTCCTTAGGTGAGGATGCGATCGCCACGTTGCCGTCGGCGTCGTACTTTTGCGGCAGACCGCCTTCCGAAACCTGCGTCCCGACGCCGGCCGCCGTGAAGAACGCGGGGATTCCGGCCCCGCCGGCGCGCAGTTTCTCGGCGAGGGTACCTTGCGGGGTGAGGACCACCTCGAGTTCACCGGCGAGGTACTGCCGCGCGAACTCCTTGTTCTCACCAACATAGGAACTGATGGTCCGGCGGATCCGTCCGTCCTTCAGCAGGATGCCCAGGCCCCAGTCGTCCACGCCGCAGTTGTTGCTGACTGTTTCAAGGTCCTTGGTGCCTTGATGGTGGAGCGCATCGATCAGCGCCACCGGGATACCGCACAGGCCGAACCCACCGACGGCGAGAGAGGCACCGTCGTGGATGTCCTTCACCGCTTCCGCGGCGCTGGCAACAACTTTGTCGATCATCGTTTACCTTCCCTGACGGTTAAAGGCCCAGCTCGCGGGCGATGAGCATCAACTGGACCTCGGTGGTGCCTTCCCCGACTTCCAGGATCTTGGAGTCGCGGTAGTGCCGTGCCACCGTGAATTCGTTGATGAAGCCATAGCCACCGAACACCTGGGTGGCGTCCCGTGCGTTGTCCATGGCTGCCTCGCCTGCGACCATCTTAGCGATGGCCGCTTCGGTCTTGAACGGCTTGCCGGCCAGCATCCTCGCGGCCGCATCGTAGTAGGCCAGGCGGGCTGTGTGGGCCCGTGCCTGCATGCGGGCAATCTTGAACTGGATGGCCTGGTACTTGCCGATGTTCTGTCCGAAGGCCACGCGTTCCTTGGCATATTTCACGGACAAGTCGACGCAGCCCTGGGCCGCGCCGGTGGCAAGCGCGGCGATGGCGATGCGGCCTTCGTCCAGGATGGACAGGAAGTTGGCGTAGCCCCGTCCCCGGACACCGAGCAGGTTCTCTTCGGGAACCCGCACGTTGTTCAGTGTCAGCGGGTGGGTGTCGGAGGCGTTCCAGCCCACCTTGTTGTAGGCCTTTTCGGCGGTGAAACCGGGTGTGTCCGTGGGGACCAGGATGGTGGAGATTTCCTTCTTGATGCTCCCGTCCTTGCGTTCGTGCTGCCCGGTGACGGCGGTGACGGTGACGAGCCGGGTGATGTCGGTCCCGGAGTTGGTGATGAATTCCTTGTTGCCGTTGATGACCCAGCGGCCGTCCTCGAGGTGCGCATTCGTCTTGGTGCCACCGGCGTCCGAGCCGGCTTCCGGCTCGGTCAGACCGAAGCCTGCGAGCGCTTCGGCCGAGGTCAGCTGGGGCAGCCAGTGTTCCTTTTGCTCCTGGGTGCCGAAGCGGTACACGGGCATGGCGCCGAGCGAGACACCCGCCTCGAGGGTGATGGCCACGGACTGGTCCACCCGGCCCAGCTGTTCCAGCGCGAGCGCCAGGGCGAAGTAGTCCCCGCCCATTCCGCCGAACTCTTCAGGGAAGGGCAGGCCGAAAAGGCCCATCTCACCCATCTGCTTGACTACCTCGTACGGGAAGCTGTGTTCCTCGTCGTGCTTCGTGGACACCGGCGCCACTACCTCGTCGGCGAATTCCCGGACGGAGTCGCTCAGGTCCTGGTATTCCTCGGTGAGTTCAAAACTTGCCATGGCTAGACTTCCTCGTCTTTCTGGTTTTCTGCTGAGACTTCGGGCGCGGGTTCTGCCGCCACGTGGATGGTGGCGAGGACTTGGTCAGCCTTGACGAGGTCCCCGGTCTTGCTGCTGAGGTGCACGGTGCCGGACACAGAGGCCACGAGCTGGTGTTCCATCTTCATGGCCTCCACCGCGAGGAGGACGTCGCCCGCTTCCACGTGGTCGCCGTTGTGCACCGAAACGGAGACGACGGTTCCCGGCATGGGAGACCGGACTTCGGGATCCGCGGCGCCTTCTTCGCGCTGGATGCCCGCGAGGATTCGTTGGAGCCGGGCTTCGCGGTCCAGGATCTCCAGCCGGCAGGACCAGCCGTCGCTGCCCAGCCAGAGTTCGCGTGTCCCAAGCCCCGAAGATGGTGAGCCGTGCGCGAAAGGGTGCTCGACGCCGTCGAGCACCAGCACCGCATGTCCCGCGGATCCCGGCCGCAGGGAGGCAGAGTGCTCGGCGCCGCTGTCCACGCGCGCCGTGAAGCCCTGCCCGTCCACCGTCAGCCCCACGGTGGCCAGTCCGCCGTCGGGGCGTCCGACTGTGGTCTTCCACGGTGCGGGCGCGCCGACGCGCCAGCCGTCGGCGGTGTTCCAGGGTGCTGCCGTTCCGGCCGTTGCCAGTTCCGAGCGGTTCAGCATCGCGGCGGCAACCAACTCGACGTCGGACACTTGGCGGAATTCCATCCCGTCAAGTTTGCGCTCGATCAAGCCGGTGTCGAGGCGGCCGGCGCGGACGTCGTCGTCGTTGACCAGGAGCCGCAAGTACTCGACGTTCGTGTGCACGCCCAGCAGCGTGTAGTCCCCCAGCGCGTGGTCAAGGGTGTCCAGCGCCGCTTTGCGGTCCGGGCCCCAGGCTATGACCTTCGCGAGCATGGGGTCGTAGTCCCCGCTGACGGACAGGCCCGTCAGCATGGCCGAATCGACGCGGACGTGCGGATCGTTGCTTGCCCGTTCCCGGAGCATCATGATCTCGCCGATGGATGGCATGAACCCGCGTTCGGGTACCTCCGCGTAGACTCGCGCCTCTACCGCGTGGCCCTCAAGCACGACGTCGGACTGCGCCACCGTGAGGACCTCACCTGCGGCGATGCGCACTTGCCATTCGACAAGGTCGACGCCCGTCACCATTTCCGTGACAGGGTGCTCCACCTGGAGGCGGGTGTTCATCTCCATGAAGAAGAAGTGCTCCGGATCCTGGTCCGAGACGAGGAACTCCACCGTACCGGCACCGCTGTACCTGACGCTTCGGGCAGCCTGGCAGGCGGCCTCACCGATCCGCGCCCGGACCTCGGCCCCATTCGCGAGGGACTCCAGCAGGGGGGACGGTGCTTCCTCGATGACCTTCTGGTGGCGGCGCTGCAGGGAACATTCGCGCTCGCCGAGGTGGATCACGTTGCCGTGGTTGTCGGCGAGGACCTGGACTTCGATGTGCCGGGGCGACTGGATAAGACGTTCCAGGAACAGGGTGTCGTCGCCGAAGGCGCTCGCCGCCACCCGTCGGGCCGTGAGCAGCGTTGCCGCCATATCCTCGAGCCGCTCCACGATGTGCATGCCCTTGCCACCGCCACCAGCCGAGGGCTTGATGAGCAGGGGGAAGCCGACGCCGGGCGCCGCCTCGATGAGCGCCTCGTCGCTCAATCCCGGTTCGGCGATACCCGGGACGCAGGGGACGCCGTACGACATGACATGGTTCTTGGAGCGGATCTTGTCGCCCATGATCTCGATGGCGTCAATGCCGGGGCCGATGAACGCGATGCCTGCCGCGTCCAGGGCCTTGGCAAACTCAACGTTTTCGGCCAGGAATCCATACCCCGGGTGGACCGCCTGGGCACCGCTTTGCAGGCAGGCCTCGATGATGGCGTCGATCCGCAGGTAGCTGTCCGCCGCCGCGGCTGTGCCGATCCGGACGGCCGTGTCTGCTTCGTGCACGTGGCGGGCCCCGGCGTCGGCGTCTGAATAGACCGCAACGGAACGGATGCCCATGGCCTTGAGGGTGCGGATGACGCGGCAGGCGATCTCGCCGCGGTTGGCGACAAGGACGGTTTCGAAGGAGTTGATGGTCATGGGGTCACATCCGGAAGAGGCCGAAGGAGGTTTCCGGCAGGGGTTGGCGGGAGACGGTATCCAAGGCCATGCCCAGGACGCGCCGGGTGTCAGCGGGGTCGATGATGCCGTCGTCCCAGAGCCGGGCGGTGGAGTAGTAGGGACTGCCTTGGTCCTCGTATTGCTGCCTGATGGGGGCCTTGAAGGCTTCCTCGTCCTCGGCGGACCATTCCTCGCCGCGGGCCTCGTACTGGTCACGCTTGACGGTTGCCAGCACGCTCGAGGCCTGGTTCCCGCCCATCACCGAGATCCGGGACGCCGGCCACATCCAGAGGAAGCGCGGCGAGTAGGCGCGGCCGCACATCGAGTAGTTTCCGGCACCGAAGGAACCGCCGATCACCACCGTCAGCTTGGGCACGCGGGCGGTGGCGACGGCGGTGACCATCTTGGCGCCGTTCTTGGCGATGCCGCCCTGCTCGACGTCCTTGCCGACCATGAAGCCGGAGAGGTTCTGCAGGAAAACCAAGGGGATGCCGCGCTGGTCGCACAACTCGATGAAGTGCGCGCCCTTGAGGGAGGACTCGCTGAACAACACACCGTTGTTCGCCACGATGCCCACAGGGTGGCCGTGCAGCTTCGCGAACCCCGTCACCAAGGTGGTGCCGTAGTTCTTCTTGAACTCGTGGAACCTCGAGCCGTCCACGAGCCGGGCGATGACTTCCCGGACATCGTACTGGGCGTTGACGTCCGTTGGAACGGCACCATAGATCTCGCCCGGGTCCACCACGGGCTCGACGGCGGTGTCCACGTCCCAGGCAGGGGCCTCAGGCTTGGGCAGGGTGGAGACGATGTCGCGGACGATCTGCAGTGCGTGCTCGTCGTTTTCGGCGAGGTGGTCCGTCACACCGGAAATCCGCGAGTGCACGTCGCCGCCGCCGAGTTCCTCCGCGGTGACGATTTCACCGATGGCGGCCTTCACGAGGGGCGGTCCGCCCAGGAAAATGGTGCCCTGGTTGCGGACAATGACGGTTTCGTCGCTCATGGCGGGAACGTAAGCGCCACCGGCCGTGCAGGACCCCATGACCGAGGCGATCTGCGGGATCTTCGCCGCTGACATCCTCGCCTGGTTGAAGAAGATCCGGCCAAAGTGCTCCTTGTCCGGGAACACCTCGTCCTGCTTGGGCAGGAACGCTCCCCCGGAGTCCACGAGGTAGACGCACGGCAGCCTGTTCTCCAGCGCGATTTCCTGCGCCCGGAGATGCTTCTTCACCGTCATCGGGTAATACGTTCCGCCCTTGACCGTGGCGTCGTTGGACACCACCATCACCTGGCGGCCATGGACCAAGCCGATCCCCGCGATCACTCCGGCACCCGGGGAGTCGTCGTTGTACATCCCGTTGGCCGCCAGCGGGGCGATCTCAAGGAACGGGCTTCCCTCGTCCAGCAAGTAGTTGATGCGCTCGCGCGGCAACAGCTTGCCCCGGGAGATGTGCCGCTCGCGCGACTTCTCCGGGCCACCCAGGGCGGCCACGGCAAGGCGCTTCTTCAGCTCGTAAACCAGGGACAGCTGCGCTTCCGCGTTGGCCGCGAACTGATCGCTGCTGGTATCCAGCTGGCTGGCGAGTGTCTCCATCGACTGTGTCCCATCCCGGCCAATGGCCATCTCAGTTAGTACCGCATAACTGGAATTTAGGTTAGTCTCTATTAACTGTGTTGTCCATCACCCCGACACCGGGCCCGCCCGGTACCGGCGCTGAAGTGGACGCGTGCAAAAGGAGGAATTGTGGTCACCTTCCAGCGGAGCTCCCAGCAGGACGGCCCAGCACCGACCCAGCGGAGCCAAGCCAAGGAAACACGGCGCAAGGCCCTCCTGAGCGCCGCAGCCGGATTGTTCGCCGCCGACGGTTTCAACCGCGTGTCCCTTGAGGACCTGGGGGCCGCGGCAGGAGTCAGCGGACCTGCGGTGTACCGGCACTTCCCAGGAAAACAAGCCGTGCTCGCCGAGCTGCTGTTGAGTGTGAGCCGGAATCTTCTCGACGGCGGCCGCACCGTGGTGTCCGAAGCCGCCGACGCTGAAGCTGCGTTGCGCGGACTGGTGGAGTTCCACGTGGACTTCGCCCTCAGCAATCCCGATGTCATCCGGGTCCAGGACCGCGACTTCAGCAACCTCAGCGACGCCGACCAGGCCGAAGTCCGCACACTGCAGCGCAACTATGTGGAACTGTGGGTGGGGGTGCTCGGCGAATTGCATCCGGACACGGATCCCGCCGAGCTACGGGTCCGCGCGCACGCAGCCTTCGGCCTCATCAACTCGACGCCGCACTCGGTCCGGCACCATGGTCGACGCATGGCGGTCAAAAGCGCGCGGCCCATCCTCGAACGCATGGCACTCGCCGCCCTGACGGTGCGCTAGCCTTCTGCTAGCAAGGCCCAACTAACCCCCCACCGCCACCCTTGCCTCGCAAGCTCGGCCAGGGAACCCTGACGGCGTGGGCCCAGCAGTTGTTGTCGTTTTGAGCCTCCAAAGCGACAACAACTGCGAGCTAGTTGGGCCTGAACGCGCGGCTGGATGAACGCGCGGCTAGATCATGGTCATGACGGTTGCAGGATCGGACAGGATCGCGCCCAGGTCGGCCAGGAACTTCGAGCCCTGTTCGCCGTCCACCAGTCGATGGTCGAAGGACAGGCTCAACGACATCACCTGGCGCACCGCGAGTTCGTCGTTGTGCACCCAAGGAGCTTTGCGCACCGATCCCAGCGCCACGATGGCAGCCTCGCCCGGGTTCAGGATGGGGGTTCCGGCGTCGATCCCGAACACGCCGATGTTCGTGATCGAAATGGTCCCGCCCGTCAGATCTGCCGGGGAAGTCTTGCCTGAACGTGCCGTGTCCGTCAGCTCGGACAGCGCCGTGGACAGTTCCAGCAGCGTCATCTTGTCCGCGTCTTTGATGTTGGGAACAGTCAGACCCCGCGGAGTGGCGGCGGCGATACCCAGGTTCACGTAGTTGAACTGCACGATCTCCTGTGCGCCTTCGTCCCAGCGGGAGTTCAGCGTCGGGTTCCTGCGCAAGGCGATCAACACCGCCTTGGCCGCGATGGTCAACGGCGTGAGCTTGTACCCGGCAAATTCGCGACTCGCCTTGAGCCGCGTCAGCAGTTCCATGGTGGACGTGACGTCAACGGTCAGGAACTCGGTCACATGCGGCGCCGTGAACGCACTTTGCACCATGGCAGCGGCCGTGAACTTCCGGACTCCCTTGATAGGTGTGCGGGTCTCGCGTTCAGTGGAAACCCCGACGGCGGACGCGGCGGCCTCGGGAGCGATGAGCTGCGGCTGGGACCCGGCCGCGAAGTCCTGGACATCCGAACGGGTGATCAGGCCTCCCGGCCCGGTTCCCCTGACCAACTCGAGGTCGATTCCAAGATCCCTCGCCAACTTGCGGACCGGAGGCGTGGACCGCGGACGCTCTTGCTCCGCTGCTGGCCCGCTTGGCACGGCGAGCGGTGCGGGCTGTTCAACCACTGGAACGGGCTCGACGGCGGGAACGGCTTCCCGGGCGGCCTCGCGTTCGCCGGTGCTTCCGTCAAAGGACCGCTGGCGGCGGGCCGGCCGTCCGGACTTTTCGACGACGGCGCCGTAGCCTACGAGGTTCGGCTCGCGCTTCGCCGCGGTCTCCGCGGGGCCTTCCACCGATGGGCCCGCAGCGGAACCGGCAACAGCGGAAGGCGAGGCTCCGGCGTCGTCGACTTCGAAGGAGACGATCGGCTTGCCGACCTCCACAACCGAACCGGCCTGCTCGTGCAGGGCGGCCACGGTTCCGGCGAAGGGCGAAGGCAACTCGACCACGGCCTTGGCCGTCTCCACCTCGGCAATGACCTGGTTCAGGGTCACGGTGTCCCCCACCGCAACCTTCCAGCTGAGAATTTCCGACTCCGTGAGTCCCTCGCCGAGGTCGGGCAGCCTGAATTCCTTGATCATGGTGGCGCTCATCCTTCCAGCCCGCTCAGGGAGTTGCCGCGGCCGAGTGCGCGGTCCACGCCGTCAAGGATCCTGTCCAGATCCGGCAAGTGGTGCATCTCGAGCTTTGAATACGGGTACGGAATGTCGAATCCCGTGATCCGGACCGGCGCCGATTCAAGGTAGTTGAAGCAACGCTCGGTGATGCTGGCGGCGATTTCGGCGCCGAGCCCGCCGGACTGCGCAGCCTCGTGGGTGATGACGAGCCTGCCGGTCTTGCGGACGGACGCCTCCACTGCCGGGAAATCGATCGGAGCCAGCGAGCGCAGGTCGATAACCTCCACCGAGACCCCTTCGTCGGCGGCGGCCATGGCGGCGTCGTTCGCGGTTTTCACGAGCGGTCCGTACGTCACCAAAGTGACGTCGCTGCCCGCGGTGACCACCCTTGCCTTCTCCATGGACAGTGCCGTGGAGAGATCTGCGGTCTCGTCCACTTCGCCCTTGTCGTGGTAGCGGCGCTTGGGCTCGAAGTACAGCACCGGATCGTCCGAGGCGATGGCCTGCTGGATCATGGTGTAGGCATCCTGCGGGTTGGAGACGCTGATGACGCGGAGGCCCGAGGTGTGGGTGAAGTACGCCTCCGGGGACTCGGAGTGGTGCTCGGGTGACCCGATCCCTCCACCGAAGGGAACGCGGATGGTGATGGGCATCTTGACGCGGCCCTGGGTACGGTAATGCATCTTGGCTACCTGGCTGACGATCTGGTCGAATGCCGGGTAGATGAAGCCGTCGAATTGGATTTCGCAGACCGGGCGGTAGCCGCGGTAGGCCAGTCCGACGGCGGTGCCGATGATCGCGGATTCCGCCAAGGGGGTGTCAACCACCCGGTGTTTGCCGAAGTCTTTCTGGAGGCCGTCGGTGACCCGGAAAACGCCACCGAGCGCACCGATGTCCTCACCCATGAGGACAACTTTGGGATCGTTTTCGAGGGACTTGCGCAGGCCGGCGTTGATGGCGCGGGCGAAAGTCAACTTGCTCATCAGAGTGCACCTTCCTGGGTTGATCCGCTGAAGCTTTCCAGATAGCGGGAGTAGTGGTCCTTCTGGCGTTCGATCCAGGAGTTGGGCGTGCTGTAGACGTGCTTGAAGAGGTCAAGGGGCGCGGGATCCGGCATGTTGATGACGCCTGACCGCAGGCTCCTTGCCACCTCGTCTGCTTTGGCCTGGGTCCTGGCTTCGACCTCTTCCGTCAGGAGGCCCTTGGTGCGAAGCAGCGCCTTGAGGCGGGCAATCGGGTCCTTGGCCGCCCAGTCCTCAAGCTCGTTGGCGTCGCGGTAACGGGTGGGATCATCCGCCGTCGTGTGCGGGCCCATGCGATAGGTCACCGCTTCGATGAACGTCGGTCCGCCGCCCTTGCGGGCCCGGTCCAGCGCGATACGGGTGACGGCCAAAACAGCCAGGACGTCGTTCCCGTCGACGCGCATGCTGGGGATTCCGAAGCCCGAAGCACGGTCGGCGATCTGGATGTGGGACTGAATCCGGACGGGTTCGGAGATGGCCCAGTGGTTGTTCTGGCAGATGAAGACCACGGGTACCTGGAAGCTTGCCGCGAAGACCATTGCCTCGTTGACGTCGCCCTCGCTCGTGGCACCGTCTCCGAAGAGTGCGACCGCTACCGAGTCGGCGCCGTCGTGCTGGATACCCATGGCGTAGCCGGTTGCGTGCAGCGATTGCGAGCCGATGATGATCTGTTGGGTGGCAATGTTGTGCCGGTACGGGTCCCAGCCGGAGGAGGCATTGCCGCGCCAGGCACGGACCAAGTCCGTGGGCTCCACACCGCGGCAGTAGGCAACGCCGTTGTCCCGGTAGCTGGGGAAGACAAAGTCGTCGTCCCGCAGGGCCCGGCCGGAACCGATCTGCGATGCTTCCTGGCCCAGCAGGGGCGGCCACAAGGCCAGCTCTCCCTGACGCTGCAAGGCGGTGGCCTCGGCGTCGATGCGGCGGATGACCACCATGTCTTCGTACAGCGAGCACAGTTGCTCGTCCGTGACATCGCTGACCCAGAGATCGAACTCCGGGTGGCTGATGCGTTCCCCTTCCGGGGAAATCAGTTGGACCAGATCCCCGCCGGTCCGACGCGGGCTTGCTGCACTGATTCCGGGATTCGAAGCCTTGTAGGCGTCCTGGCCGGGTTCGTCCGTCAACACAGTTGATCGCACCTTTCAGCTCGTGCTCGCAGGCCTTAGGAGGGACTTGTGATCCACCCGCGGGCCAGCATCCGGGCGTCGTCGCCTGGATTAATTGTGACCCTACTCACAATGCTCATTGGGTACAACCACCGTTGGAAATTCTGCGCATTTTGCCCTATCTCGGGCAGGCGCACCGTGCTAACGTTGCGCATTATGCAAGCTTTAGATGGCACCGACACACGCCTGCTTTCGGCCATGGCGAAGGATCCACGCGGCACGGTTGTCGCCTTGGCGCAGAAGCTGGGACTATCGCGGAATACGGTCCAGGCACGCATGGCCCTACTGGAAAAGAAGCATGCGTTCCTCTCCTTCGAACGGCGCATCAACCCCGCCGCCCTTGGCTACCCCCTCATGGCGTTCATCTCGGTGCATGTGCAGCAGCAAAAGCTTGGACAGCTTGCCTTGGACCTCGCCGAAATCCCGGAAATCCTCGAGGGGTACGGCCTGACCGGTTCTGCAGACCTCCTGCTGCGGGTGGTGGCTCTCGACGCCGAGGATCTGTTCCGGATCAACGGCAAGATTCTTGCGTGCGACGGGGTGGAACGAACGGACACGGCCATGTCCATGGGGGAATTGATTCCCTTCCGGGTGCAGCCGCTTTTGAACCGGAATACCAAGAAGGCGCTCCGCACCGGCTGAGCGCGTTAAAGGGAGCCAGCCAAGCTCGATGATGCCCTTGCTCCGCGCCGGAATGTGCGATTTGATGCAGGTGGACGCTTTGGGGCCGGGTGGCGGCTTCCGTCCGGTTGGCGACGCAGGCCTGGCCGCCGGGAAGGGGAACCACCGTGAGCACCCCGCAGGTACCGCCGCAGCCGAACCAGGAACCGCAAGCCTTCCCGCCGGCGTGGGGCGGTGGAGCGCCACAGTACGGCAGCACCCCGCCTTACGGTCCACCCGGGCAATACCCTGGCCCCTATGCGCAGCCAAACCTCTACGGCCCGCCGGGCCAATACCCCGGCCCGTACGGAATGCCCGTCCCGCCGCCAGCGAAGAAGCGAAAGCTCCTCTGGATCCTCCTTGGAGCGGGCGGCGCGGTCCTGGTGCTGATCATTGTGGGGATCGTCGTGCTGGTCAATCTGTTGGGAAATGCAACGAACAGGGCCATGGCCGTCTCTGATGATTTCACCCGCCTGATCGTGAACGGCCAAAGCTCGCAAGCCTACGACCAGTACATGGACCCTGTCCTCACCCAAAGCTTGACGAAAGAGGAGTTCGTTTCCGGCGTCGCGGGCCTCGGTCTGGACAACAGCTGCAAGCCCCACTATGACTCGGTGAACGTCAGTTCGGTCAACGGAACCAATACGGCCAACCTTGCTGGAACCCTGCAGTGCCAGGGCAAAATCCTCAATTTCAGGTACAGCTTCGAAGGCAATGATTTGAAGATGGACGCCATCCGTCTCCAGCCACAAGGTTGACGTCGAAAAAATTCGTCCGATCCCACCCATCCATAGCGCCGGCTGGTCCGAATCTCTGGTTGAGAGCCCCGTCCGGGGTTTCGAACACAGGCCGGATACAAACCGGCCATACCGGAAGGTTTGGACCATGCGCACTTCGCCCAACCGCCTGATCGCCACCATCTTTGGAGCCGTCTACCTGCTCGTGGGTGTCGTTGGATTCTTCGTCACCTCGGGAATTGGATTCTTCGCTACCGAGGGTGCCAATCTGATCATCTTTGCGGTAAACCCCCTGCACAACATCATCCACCTCGCTATCGGCGCCGCCCTGCTCTACGCGGGCATGAACAGCACCGTGCTGTCCAAGACCATCAACACCACAGTCGGTGCGGTCTACTTGCTTGTCGGCATCCTCGGACTGTTCCTCGTGGGCTCCGCGCTGAACATCATTGCCCTTAACGGCGCAGACAACGTCCTGCACTTGGCCAGCGCTGTGGTCCTCCTCGGCATCGGCCTCTCGCAGGACAAGGTTCCGGCCACCACCGCCAGGGCCCACGTCTAGAAAACCCGGAAATCCGGAAGGAGCCGTCCGTGTCAGCTCAAGCAGCGACGTCCGTAGGACCCACCGCCGGGGCATCCCTCACCCTGTTTTCGTGTTTCGCGGGAATGGGGGCCGGCCTCGTGGAGCTTTCCATCGCATCCAGCTACATTTCGGGCCGGGGACCCCTTGTGTGGGCGGGCGGCATCTTCGCGGCCTGGGGCCTGGCGCTTCTCGCCAGCTCGATTGGCAGCCTCCAACGGGGGCGGCTCCGGTTCCGTAAACCAACAACCCTGGGCCTCCTCGCGGCCGTGCTGGTCCACGTCGGATTCCTGGTTGCCGGTCTGGCCCAAAGAGTGCTCGACGGCGGGCATCTGGCAGCTCTGTTCCTGGTCCTGATGGCACTGGGATCCTCTGCCTGGCTAGCCCGAAGGTTCCGCGACGACGTCGGCGGAGTAGCGCAGGCTCCCCCGCGGGCCGGCGCGCTTTTGGGCGCAGCCTTTGCCGCCGCCGTCGTGGTCGCAGCAATTACGACGCCGGGGCTCGCCGCCTCGGTAGCCGGAGCGCACGCCGTCCCCCACGGTGAGCACTCCCTGCCGGGCGGCCACAACCACTAAGCGGATGCCCGCTCACCTTTTGTTGAAAAATGTGAATCCCTCCTGCAGATCTTTCTGCAGGAGGGATCCGCCATTTGGCCTTGTTTGTGAGCGAGCGTCACTCCGAAGGGCCTTGTTTGTGAGCGAGCGTCGGACGGGTACTCCTAGTGGTTCACCGCTTTCTCGGCTCCGACGCCGGTCAGGGAGCGGACTTCCATCTCGGCATGTTTCGCCGTGTCTTCGCGCCGCTTGTCCACCATGGTTCCGAGCCAGCCGAGCAGGAAGGCGAGTGGGATGGACACGATTCCCGGGTTGCTCAGCGGGAAGACAGCGAAGTTGGCACCCGGGATCATGGACGTCTTGGCGCCGGAAACAACCGGCGACAAGGCAATCAGGATGATGGCCGCCGCAAGTCCGCCGTACATGCTCCAGGTGGCGCCCTGGGTGGTGAACTTCTTCCAGAACAGGGAGTAGAGGATGGTCGGCAAATTCGCGGACGCCGCCACTGCGAAAGCGAGGGCAACGAGGAACGCTACGTTCTGCCCATTGGCGAAAATACCGCCAATGATCGCAAGGACCCCGATGACCACCACAGTCCGCCGGGCCACTTTTACCTCGGTTCCGGCGCCGGCTTTGCCCTTGGAAATGACGTTCGCATAGATATCGTGGGCGAACGACGCCGCTGCCGTGATGGTCAAACCCGCCACCACCGCCAGGATCGTGGCGAACGCGACGGCCGAGATGAAGCCCAGCAGCAACGGCCCGCCCAGGTGGAACGCCAGGAGCGGCGCCGCGGAGTTCACCCCGCCCGGGGCCGATTTGATGGTGTCGGCTCCAACGAGGGCTGCCGCGCCGTAGCCGAGGACCAGGGTAAACAGGTAGAACAACCCGATCAGCCAGATGGACCAGACCACCGATTTGCGGGCTTCCTTGGCCGTTGGCACGGTGTAGAAGCGCATCAGCACGTGTGGCAGGGCGGCTGTGCCAAGGACGAGCGCCATCCCAAGGGACAGGAAATCGAGCTTGGAAGTGTCGGTCTTGCCGTACTGCAGGCCGGGGTTCAGCACGTTGGGGTTCTTGGCGGTATCCGCTGCGGCACCCAACAGGTTGGACAGGTTGAAGCCGTAGATGGACAGCACCCAGAGCGTCATGACTGCCGCACCGCAGATGAGCAGCACGGCCTTGATGATCTGGACCCAGGTGGTGCCCTTCATTCCGCCGATCAGCACGTACATGATCATGAGGGCGCCGACGACGACGATCACCAGGGCTTGCCCGCCCCAGTCGCCGATGCCCAGGAGCAAGGAAATGAGGCTTCCGGCGCCGGCCATCTGCGCCAGCAGGTAGAAAAAGCAGACGACCAAAGTCGTGAGGGCCGCGGCGATCCGCACCGGGCGCTGGCGCAGCCGGAAGGAAAGCACATCGGCCATGGTGAACTTACCCGTGTTGCGCATGAGTTCGGCGACAAGCAGCAACGCGACAAGCCATGCGACGAGGAACCCGATCGAATACAGGAAGCCGTCGTAGCCGTTGACGGCGATCGCCCCGGTGATCCCGAGGAAGGAGGCCGCGGAGAGGTAGTCGCCGGCGATGGCGGTGCCGTTCTGCGAACCGGTGAACGAGCGCCCGGCGGCATAGTAGTCGGCAGCCGTTTTGTTGTTCCGGCTGGCCCGGAAGACGATCACCATCGTGACCAGGACGAACAGGGCGAAGATGCCCATGTTCAACAGCGTGGTGTCCTTCAGAGCGGCAACGTTGACCATCGGGACCATGGCACTCATTTCGTTGCCCCCCTCACGGTGCTGCCCTTGTCGAACTCATGGCCCTCGATCTCATTCCGGATTTCCGTGGCTATCGGGTCCAGCTTCCGGTTGGAGTAGTGAACGTACCAGCCCGTAATTCCGAAAGTTGAGACGAACTGCAGCAGGCCCAAGACCAGGCCGACGTTGATGTTGCCCCACAGCTTGGTGGACATGAAGCCCACCGCGTAGTCAGCCAGCAGGACGTAAGCGAAGTACCAAAGCAGGAATGCGATGGCCATTGGAAAGACAAAACTGCGGTGGCGCTTGCGAAGCTCCTGAAACTGCCCCGTTTGCTGGACTTCCTGGAAATCAACGGACGCCGCTGCGTCCGGTGTCTGGGCCTCGTTACCCATGGCTTCCTCCTGGTTGTGGACGTCTACATCGACCACACACTCCTGGCCGATGTGACTGGAATCACTATCCGCCGGGCAACTGCGCCACTTCCAGATTTCCCGGCATAGGCGTCGCCCAGCGGACACGTTGCTGCGCCGAACGGCGGGTTCGCTAGTCTTGCTCCATGCCGGATTCCCCGCTCGTCACCGCCGCCGCCATTGCGGTCATTGTGCTCGCCGTGGCGATCGTCGTCGGGGTCGGCCTCAAGGTGATCCGTTCCTTCCGCGAGCTGGGAACAGACGCCGAGAGGGCCACCTACCAAACCCTGCACGCGGCGTCGCGCGCTGGACAGCACCTGCGCACCGGGCTCCACGCGGCGGGAGCTGCCAAGGCAAGCAAGCAATTGCGTTCCCTGCTTGGCTGCGACGCCCTGGCGATCACCGACACCGAGTCAGTCCTGGCGTGGGATGGCGCGGCGGAAGAACTCAAAGCCTCCCTGATGGAGCTCGCCTCCGGGGTTCTCTCCGACGGACGGACCGTGGTTGTCCCGGCGTCGCACGAGCTGAACGCCGTCGTGGCGCCGATCAGGGCCGGAAACCGCGTCGTGGGGGCGGTCGCCGCCTTCGCGCCGCAAACCGGTGCGGGGTTGGTCCGGGCGACAGGCGAGCTGGCCGACTGGGTGGCGGTGCAAGTGGAGTTAGCGGAACTCGACGCTTCCCGCACCTTGCTCATGGAGGCCGAAGTCCGGGCCTTGCGCGCACAAATCAGCCCCCACTTCATCTACAACTCGCTCAACGCCATTGCGTCGTTCATCAACACCGATCCCGCCAGGGCACGCGAGTTGGTGGTCGAGTTCGCGGATTTCACTCGGTACTCCTTCCGCCGCCACGGGGATTTCACCACCTTGGCGGAAGAACTCCGGAGCATCGACCGCTACTTGCTGTTGGAGAAGGCACGCTTCGGAGACCGGGTACAAGTGAGCCTCAGGATCGCGCCCGAAGTCCTGAGCACGGTGATTCCCTTCCTGAGCCTGCAACCGCTCGTGGAAAACGCCGTGCGCCATGGGCTTGAAGCGAAGGAAGGACCCGGGCACATCACCATCTGCGCCAACGACTCCGGCGCTTTCGCGGAGGTCACCATCGAGGACGACGGCGTGGGCATTGATCCGGAACACCTGCGCTCGGTCCTGGCGGGACACTCAGACGGCGACCATGTTGGACTGCGAAACGTCGATGCCCGCCTTCGGCAGGTCTACGGGGACGAACACGGCCTCGTCATCGAAACCGCACCGGGCGAGGGCACCTTGATCACCATCCGCGTGCCAAAGTCCCAGCCGAGCCATGATGCCTGAGGCTAATCTATAACCATGATCAACGTACTCGTCGCCGACGACGAGCTCCCGGCGGTTGAAGAGCTCGCCTTCCTGCTGGGCCGGGACGAGCGTATCGGCGCAATCCACCGCGCAATCTCGGGCGCCGAAGCCCTCAGCGCCCTCGAAACGGAATCCGTGGACGCGGTCTTCCTGGACATCCACATGCCCGCGCTTTCCGGTTTGGACATCGCCCGCGCCATCTCGCGCAGCCCCCGCCCTCCCGCCGTCGTCTTCGTGACCGCCGACGAAGACTGCGCGCTGGAGGCATTCGAACTGGCTGCCGTCGACTACCTGCTCAAGCCGGTACGTGCCGAACGCCTGGCGAGGTCCGTCAGCCGCATCAGCGAGCTCATCAAGGACGGCAGCAAGGTACCGGAGATGATCACGGTTGACCAAGGCGGAACAACCCGGATGATCCGGAGGGACGACGTCAGCTATGTCCAGGCCCAGGGAGACTACGCCCGGCTGCACACCGCGGAGGCAAGCTACCTGATCCGGGTACCCCTGAGCGACCTCGAACAGCAATGGGCGGAAGCCGGATTCATCCGCATCCACCGCTCATACCTGATGTCGCTGAACCACGTGGGGCACATGAAACTTGCCGCCGCACGCCCCAGCGTCACGGTGGCCGGAGCCGAACTGCCGATCAGCCGCAGGCACCTTCCGGCCGTGCGGGACAAACTCGAGGCCACCCGGATCCGGCCCCAAGGATGACGCGGGTGAGGGTTACGGCCCCGCAATCAGTTGCCAGGGTAGCCCCCAAGCGTCCGTACAATTCGCGCGAGGCCGCCGAAGACTCCGACGTCGGGCAGGTCTTCGTCCGGTCACTCATCCGTTCGCAGTTGCGCCTTGCCGTAGTTGTGGCTTCCGGATTCCTGCTGGTGCTGGCCGCCTACGGTGCCATGGTGGCGCTGGTCCCCCAGCTCGCGCAGATGCGGATTCTGGGCGTCCCGGTAAATTGGATCATCCTTGGAGTAGCGCTCTATCCGGTGATCGGCCTGAGCGCATGGCTCTACAACCGCTCCGCGGCACGGAACGAAGCCCGCTACCGCGATCTTGTGGAGGAGAAGTGAATCCCGCCGTCGGGCTCGCGGCTTTTCTGGGCGTGGCGCTTGCGACTGCGGGGATCGGCTTCTACGGCCTGCGCATTTCGCGCACCACGAGCGACTTCTACGTAGCATCCCGCACTGTCCGGCCGTGGTGGAATGCCTCGGCGATCGGCGGCGAGTACTTGTCGGCAGCGAGTTTCCTGGGCGTCGCGGGGCTGATCCTGTTGACGGGGACGGATGCTCTGTGGTTCCCCGTGGGCTACACGGCCGGCTACCTGATGCTCTTGCTGTTCGTGGCTGCCCCCTTGCGCCGATCGGGTGCCTACACGATTCCGGATTTCACGGAGGCCAGGCTCCAGTCGAAAGCCGTCCGCCGCGTCACGAGCCTTGTGGTTGTTGCTGTCGGATGGCTCTACATCGTGCCGCAGCTTCAGGGTGCCGGGCTCACCATCCGGATCAGCACGGGATTGCCTTCCTGGGTGGGCTCCATCGCCGTCGTCGCGGTGGTCTGCGTCACGGTAGTGGCCGGTGGCATGCGTTCCATCACCTTCGTACAGGCTTTCCAATATTGGCTCAAGCTCACAGCGTTGGCCGTTCCTGTGGTGTACCTGCTGCTGAACCAGTCGGGCGGCGGCTCACCGGTCCTGGCGGAAGCGTCGAGCAATCCCACGGGCCTTCCCGCGGCCGGGCTCTACCAAACTGTTTCGCTCCTGGTGGCGCTGCTTTTCGGAACGCTGGGACTCCCCCACGTCCTCGTCCGCTTCTACACCAACCCGGACGGCCAATCGGCGCGGCGGACCACCCTCATCGTATTGGGCCTGTTGTCGGTCTTCTATCTGTTCCCGACGGCGTCCGGCCTGCTTGGTCGGGTCTTCGCTCCTGAGCTTGCACGCAGCGGACGGCCCGACGCCTTGGTCCTGCTGCTGCCTGGAAAGCTGCTGGGTGGAGTGCCGGGCGATCTCCTGTCGGCATTGGTGGTTGCCGGCGCGTTTGCCGCATTCCTCTCGACGACGTCGGGATTGGTGGTTTCGCTGGCCGGCGTCATCAGCCAGGACCTTCTTGGCGGGAGCGTGCGCGGATTCCGGGTGGCCGCCCTCCTGGCCGCCCTCGTCCCCTTGGCCTTTGCATTCACGACGGATTCAATGGCCTTGGCCGGCAGCGTAGGGCTGGTGTTCGCCTTCACGGCGTCCACCATTTGTCCTGTCCTGCTGCTCGGCATTTGGTGGCGCGGCCTGAGCGACGCAGGCGCGATTGCCGGCATGCTGACGGGAGCCGTCCTCTGCGGGGGTGCGCTGGTATCGAGTACGGTCATCGGTTCCGCTGCGCCCGGATGGATCGCCCAGCCCGCGGCGTGGACGGTGCCTGCCGCGTTTGCCGTGATGGTGCTCGTCTCACGGGCCACGAAACACCGGGTCCCCGGGAGTGTCACCCGGCTGATGACCAGGCTTCACGTCCCGGAACGGCCGGTGGCCACGGAGCGCCAGCTCCGCTAGTCGATCGCCGCCATGAGCTCGACAACCCGGTCGAGGAAGGCATCAACCTGCGCCTCTTCGTAGCCGTCGCGCCCGCGGGCCTCGGAGAAAGCGGCTCGGCGGACGTTGTCGACGCTCAGCGGTTTGTCGTTTTCGAGGTAACCGATCAGGGAGACGCACAAGGCATCGACCTCGGCGATGTTGTAGCTGCGCGCACGCTTCTTGTCCGGCCGGCGGAAACGCTCGCCATCAGGCCGGTGCAAGCGGCCGCGCAACACTCCTGAGAGTTTGCCGATCTTCAGCAACCAGGCTTCCTCGCCTTCGGCCGCTATCAGCTCGTCGCGTTCACGCCGGGCGAAGGCATCTTCGAGGCGGTCCAACGCGGCGTCCACAGCGGTAGCGTCGTAGCCGCCCTTGACAGGATCAAACGAAACCGCCCGGACATCGCTGCTGACGATTTTCTCCGACGCCTCGGCCCGGTTTTCGAACGACAACCGGGCGCGCTGGAAAAACTGGTCAACTTGCTTTGCGTTGTAGCCATACTTGCTGTGCGCCACGCGCTCAAATGCTGCGGGGATCTGGCGACGAATGTCCACTGCCACTGCTTTCCTTCTGGGTGGTTATCAGGCGCCGCTCAACAGCGCGAAAAGAATATATGCTGCCGGGGCCGCGAAGACGATCGAGTCGAGGCGGTCCATGACCCCGCCGTGTCCGGGCAGGATACTGCTCATGTCTTTGACGCCAAGTTCCCGTTTGACCATGGATTCCGCGAGGTCACCGGCAGTAGCGGCGGCCACCATGCCCACGGCAAGCACCACCCCGACCCACCAGGGCCTGCCCAGGACGAAAACGCTGGCGAGGATCCCGATGACCATGGCACCTGCCACTGAGCCCGCGAACCCTTCCCAGGTCTTTTTGGGGCTGATCTTGGGGGCCATCGGGTGCTTCCCGAAGAGTGCCCCTACGAGGTACCCGAAAGTGTCGTTGGACACCACCAGCAGCAGCATCACGGCAATCTGCCAGGCACCCGCGGGAACCTGCCCGCCGGGCCAGGGACCCGCCGTCGTCGCTCCCCCGCCTGCATGGAGGGGCACAATGGCAAAGCTGATCAGGAAAGGCACCCAGGCAAGCGTGAAGATTCCGGAGAAGACGCTGCGTGGAGCTCCCGCGGCGCTTTCGAGGGAACGCCAGAGCAGGACCGCCGTGCTGCTCAGCACCATCGCGAAGAGCAGGCTTTCGGTGCCACCGAAGTAAGCCGCAAGCGGCATCGCCACGGTACCTGTCAACACGGGGATGATCGGCATCCTGGTGCCCTGGCCTTCGAGCGCACGGAAAATTTCCCACACGCCGAGGACCGCAAACGCAGTGGTCAGGAGAACGAACCCCAACGGCAGGAACAGCAGCCCGCCGAGGACGGCGAAGAGCATGGCGAGTCCGACGCCGATGGCGGCCGGAAGATTCCGGCCCGCCTTGGGCGTCGGGTTGCCTCGTTGGCGTCTGGCGCGTGTGGGAATCCCCTGCGCGGGCGCCGGCTCAGCCTCGCTCATCAGACCTCGAGCAGCTCGGCTTCCTTGCGCTTGAGGAGCTCGTCGATACCGTCGACGTGTGCCTTGGTGATAGCGTCGAGTTCCTTTTCACCGCGGGCACCCTCGTCTTCGCCGGCTTCGCCGTCCTTGACGAGCTTGTCCAGGGCGTCCTTGGCCTTGCGCCGGATGCTTCGGATGGAAACCTTTGCGTCCTCACCCTTGCCTTTGACGATCTTGACGTATTCCTTGCGGCGTTCCTGGGTGAGCTCCGGGATGGTGATCCGGATGACGTTGCCGTCGTTGGACGGATTGGCGCCGACCTCGGAGTCGCTCAGGGCCCTTTCGATATCGCGCATTGAGGTCTTGTCAAAGGGCGTGATCAGGATGGTCCTGGCGTCCGGGATAGCGAAGGAAGCCAGCTGCTGCAGCGGTGTGGGGGTGCCGTAGTATTCCACGATCACCTTGTTGTAGAGTCCGGGGTTCGCGCGACCGGTACGGATCGACGCGAAATCCTCCTTGGCTACCTCGACCGCCTTGTCCATCTTTTCCCCGGCTTCGAGCAAGGTTTCTTCGATCACGGTTTCTCCTCAGAAATAGTCGCGCCCCGGTCCACGGGCCGCAATGCACAATAAATTTCCGCCCCTGCGGGCGGAAGAGTCCTAGAAATATCCTAGCCCTTGCTAGGGGGTGACCAGGGTGCCCAGCTTTTCGCCGAGGATGGCCCGGGTGACGTTCCCTTCGCCTTCCATGCCGAAGACAACCATGGACAAATTGTTGTCCTTGCACATGGTCATGGCGGTCTGGTCCATGACGCGGATGTCGCGGCGCAGGGCCTCGTCGTAGCTGAGCTTTTCGAGCTTCTCTGCCGTGGGATCCTTCTTGGGATCCGCGGTGTACACGCCGTCCACACCGCTCTTTGCCATGAGGACGACGTCGGCATGCACTTCGAGTGCACGCTGGGCGGCCACGGTGTCGGTGGAGAAGTACGGAAGGCCTGCGCCTGCCCCGAAGATGACGACGCGGCCCTTCTCCATGTGGCGGATGGCACGGCGCGGAATGTAGGCCTCGGCCACCTGGCCCATGGTGATGGCGCTCTGGACGCGGGTCTCGACGCCCGCTTGCTCCAGGAAGTCCTGCAGGGCCAGGCAGTTCATAACTGTGCCGAGCATGCCCATGTAGTCGGCGCGGGAGCGATCCATGCCGCTTTGGGACAGTTCGGCGCCGCGGAAGAAGTTACCGCCGCCGACGACGATTGCCACCTCGACCTCGGACACGGCGGCGGCGATTTGCTTGGCGATGGCGCGGACGGTTTCCGGGTCAACACCAAGCTTTCCGCCGCCGATGACCTCGCCGGACAGCTTCAGCAGTACACGACGACGGGTCTTCTCCGGATGGATTGCAGTGTTCTCGGTTTCCATGGTGCCTTCCCGTTTGTGGACTCTGGCTAGATTATCTTGCTGGGGGCCGGGCAGAAAGCTGCCGGCTCTGGATGCACTCGGTGCGGGCCTGCCGTTGCATGCAAAAGGGGCGGCCACCGAAGTGACCACCCCTTTTGTATGTCTAACTAGTTTCCGACGCGGAAACGGGCAACGGCAGTTGCCTTGACGCCGGCCTCTTCGAGGACCTGCGCAACGGTCTTCTTGGAGTCCTTGGCGAATGCCTGGTCCAAGAGAACTTCGCCCTTGTAGAAGCCCGTCACGCGGCCTTCGACGATCTTGGTGAGAGCGGCTTCCGGCTTGCCTTCGGCCTTGGCGGTCTCTTCGGCGATGCGGCGCTCGGACTCGACCAGCTCGGCCGGGACATCTTCGCGGCTGAGGTAGTTCGGGGCCATGGCTGCAACGTGGACAGCAACATCGTGGGCTGCGGTAGCAGCGGCGTCGCCCTCGCCTTCAACGGCGAACAGGACGCCGACCTGGGCCGGGAGGTCCTTGGAGGTCTTGTGCAGGTAAGCGTCAACCGTGCCGCCTTCAATGCGGGCGATGCGGCGGACAACAACCTTCTCACCGAGAACGGCGCCCTCTTCGACGACAACCTCGGAAAGGGGCTTGCCGTCGACGTCGATGGCCAGCAGGGTCTCGAGGTCGGCAGCGCCGGACTCGACGGCGACGGCCAGGACCTTGTCGGCCAGCTGGATGAACTTGTCAGCCTTGGCGACGAAGTCGGTTTCGCAGTTGACCTCGATCATTACGCCCACGCCGTCGGTGACCTTGGCTGCAACCAGGCCTTCGGCGGTGGAGCGGCCTTCACGCTTCGTAGCGCCCTTGAGGCCCTTGATGCGGATGATTTCGATGGCCTTCTCGGCGTCGCCGTTGGCCTCGTCAAGAGCCTTCTTGACGTCCATCATGCCGGCGCCGGTGCGCTCGCGCAGGGCCTTGATGTCAGCAGCAGTGTAGTTCGCCATGTGAACCCCTCTGTCTAGAAATTTATGTGTTTACGGACTGACAGGACGGCAGCCCACCTGGTGGGCCGCCATCCTGTCAGTAGCTCCCCGCACCGAAATCGGCGCGGGAAAGGTCCGGATTTACTTGTCTGCTTCGGCTTCGCCGGCAGCAGCTTCGGTAGCCTCGGCGGCCGGTGCTTCGGCAGCTTCCGCAGCCGGAGCTTCGGCGGCCGGTGCTTCAGCAGCTTCGGCCTTGCTGCCTTCGAGGAGCTCGCGCTCCCACTCAGCCAGCGGCTCTTCGGGGGCCTCTGCAGCACCGGTTGCGCGCTGGTTACGGGCGATGAGGCCCTCAGCAACGGCGTCGGCAACCACGCGGGTCAGCAGGTTTACGGAGCGGATGGCGTCGTCGTTGCCCGGGATCGGGAAGTCGACTTCGTCGGGGTCGCAGTTGGTGTCCAGGATGGCAACAACCGGGATGTTCAACTTCTTGGCTTCGTCAACAGCCAGGTGTTCCTTCTTCGTGTCAACAACCCACAGAACAGAAGGAGCCTTGGTCAGGTTGCGGATACCACCGAGGTTGGTTTCCAGCTTGGTGAGTTCACGCTTGAGGAGCAGGAGCTCCTTCTTGGTGTAACCCGAGCCTGCGACGTCCTCGAAGTTGATCTCTTCGAGTTCCTTCATGCGCTGGATACGCTTGGCAACGGTCTGGAAGTTGGTGAGCATACCGCCCAACCAACGCTGGTTGACGTACGGCTGGCCAACACGGGTAGCCTGCTCAGCAATTGCTTCCTGGGCCTGCTTCTTGGTGCCGACGAACAGGACGGTGCCGCCGTGGGCGACAGTAGCCTTGACGAACTCGAAAGCGCGGTCGATGTAGGACAGCGACTGCTGAAGGTCAATGATGTAGATGCCGTTGCGCTCCGTGAAGATAAATCGCTTCATCTTCGGGTTCCAACGACGGGTCTGGTGTCCAAAGTGGACGCCGCTGTCAAGCAGCTGGCGCATAGTTACGACGGGCATGCCGACGCTCCTTCCGGCAGGTCATTCATGAGAGAGCCACACGGGCCGCTCTTACCCTGCCAATAGTTGACGGTTAATTAGCCGGACCCGAACGGGCCTTGGCTCCTGGCATCCATTGCACTTCTCATCCGGCCAATGACTCGCCGGACCGCAAGAGGCACAATCCTCCGCAGCATTGAATCCGCGAGGATTCGCAATTGGAGGGTTGGATACGCGTAGTCAGCCTGGGACCCCCGCGCAACTGAATGAGAAGCGCTTCTGAACAAGCTTGAGGGCACAGCAAACTGCTCCACCAAGTGTACTACAGCGCCTTCGGCCTCTTGACCGCAAAAGCCCCGGGTGCGGCCTCTTTCCTTCGGCAGATTTCCCCCACCGTTTTCCACATAGCCGAACTTGCGGCTTTCGGACCCTGGACGGCCAACGAAGGCTTGTTCCATGAGCACCGCACATCTTCCAGCCTACGTTCTTTTGCTCGTTGCCCTCGGCGCGGTGCCCGCCGTGGCGTCGCCGTCGCCGGACACAACCGCCTCGCCCGGCGTCCGTCCGGACTGGGCGTGGCCTCTCTCCCCCAAGCCTGCCGTCCTGCGTGGCTTCGACCCTCCGGACAAGCCGTGGCTGAGCGGGCACCGCGGCGTGGATCTGCAAGCAGTCGACGACGGCGTCTCGGTCGCCGCCCCCGCCGACGGCACCGTGCGCTTCGTGGGCGTCGTGGTGGATCGTCCGGTGATCACCATCGACCACGGGGACGGATTGCGGAGCAGCTTTGAACCAGTGGACAGCGAACTCGTAGAGGGCGCACCCGTGAGCAAGGGCCAAGCCATCGGAGTAGTGAAAACCGGCCACTGCCCGGGATCACCGTGCCTTCACTGGGGAGTGCGGAAGGGGGAGGACTACGTCAACCCGCTCGCCTTCGTCACGGATCTCCGGCCGTCTGTGTTGCTGCCCCTGGATGATGTGCTGTCGCTGGACGATGTGCTGTCGCTAGACGATCGCGGAAATCCCCGTGATCGCCCTCCCCGTCACAAGAGTATTGATTTCGTGGGTTCCCTCGTAGGAGTAGATCGCCTCGGCGTCGGCGAAGATCTTGGCCATCTCGTAGTCCGTGACAATGCCGTTTCCGCCCAGGATGCCGCGGCCCAGGGCAACACTTTCGCGCATGCGGGCCGTGGTGAAGGCTTTCGCCAGCGCGGATTGCTCATCCTTGGCTACCCCGGCATCCTCAAGCTGGGCGAGGCGGACCATCATGCCCATGGAGCTGACTGTGTTGCCCAGAATCTGAACGAGTTGTTGCTGCACCAATTGGAACGATGCCAAGGGCCTCCCGAACTGCATCCGTTCAACCGCGTAGCGGCGGGCAACGTCGAACGTGGCAAGCTGCTGGCCCACAGCCTGCCACGCGACCGAAAGCCGTGTGACTTTGAGGACTTTGTTGGTGTCCCTGAAACTGTTGGCATTGGCCAGCTTGAAGAAGTCCGGGACCACCACGTTTTCGAGGGTGATGTCAGCATTCTGGACGGTCCGCAGCGAGATCTTGTTCTCGATCTTGCTGGCCTTGAATCCAGGGAGGCTCGTATCCACCAGGAAGCCCTTGACCTGATTGTCGTCGAGGTCGCGGGCGAAGATCACAACCCAGTCCGAGAAGGTGGCGTTGCCGATCCAGCGCTTGGCCCCGTTGAGGATCCAGTTGTCGCCGTCGCGGCGCGCGGTGGTCCGCGTGCCGCCTGCGACGTCCGAGCCACCCAATGGCTCGGTCAGCCCAAAGGCTCCGATTTTCTTGAGGGAGTATATGTCCGGCAGCCAGGCGTCCTGTTGCTCCTGAGATGCCAACGCCTCGATGGAACCGGTGAACAAGCCGTCGTGGACGCCCATGAACGTGGCAATTGAAGCATCGGCGCGGGTTGCCTCTGCGTGGACAAGGCCGGCGAATACGTTGGAATAGCCTTGCCGCCTCACCGGACTGACCAGGTCAATCTCAGCAAGCTTGGGAATCAGGGCCATGGGGAATTCCCCGCGGTTCCAGCAATCGACGGCAATCGGCTTGACCTCACGGGAAAGGAAGGTGCGGATCTCCGCCAGCCGGTCCTGCTCCTTGCCCGTGAGCAATTGCTCAAAGCCATAGAAGTCACCGTCGGCGTACGGGAGATTCTCTAGGTCGATTGCTGCCTTGGACATGGCACTCCTTCACGTAAGTTACTGGTGAGTAACTTACAGCAATGACGGTCCCGCCACAAGCAACGGGTGCACCCCTCTTGACGGTGTGCGTCTTGCATAGCCGTGGCGCGTTAGGCCCGGTAGGAGCAGTATGGAGGGATGAACGCTCCCAGCGCCGAAAGTCCGGCGCAGGGAGGCTCCGTTGGTTCCGGGGCCCGCCTGCACCCGTGGAGCCGTTACGTGGCCTTGGGTGATTCGTTCACCGAAGGGGTAGGAGATCCGGAGCCTCGCAGCCCGGGGGGCTTGCGAGGCTGGGCGGACCGGGTCGCGGAAGAACTGAGTGCCGGCCACGACGACTTCGCTTACGCGAATCTGGCAGTCCGAGGACGGCTGCTCCATCAGATCCTGGATGAGCAGATCGTCCCCGCCCTGGCCCTGCAACCGGATCTGATCACTCTCAATGCCGGGGGCAATGACCTGATCTTCCGCAGAAGCGATCCCGACAAACTCGCCGCCCGGATGGACGCCGGCGTGCAACTCCTCGCCTCTACCGGTGCAACGGTTGTGCTGTTCGCCGGACCGGACTGGGGCGATACGCCCGTGCTGGGACACACGCGCGCCAAGGTAGCCATCTTCAACGAGAACCTGCGCACCATCGCCGCGCGCCACGACGCGGTAATCGCTGATCTTTGGGCCCTGCGTCAACTCACCCACCCTCGAATGTGGGATCCGGACCGGCTGCACTTTTCTCCCCTGGGCCAGCACACCATCGCCATCATGGTGCTCGATACCCTCAACGTCCCCCACACTTTGGAACCGATGACACCGAAAGACCTACCCGGGCGCACGTGGCGTGAAGCACGGACCGATGACATTATCTGGGCACGCGAGCACCTTTTCCCATGGGTCCTGCAACGACTCAAGCAAAGAGTCTCCGACGACGGGCGGCACGCAAAGCGGCCGGATCCAGGCCCCGTGTTCGGCGCCTGGATGCCGCCCGGAACGTTCGTGGAAAACGAGCCACAGAGCTAATTAGCTACATCAGGCCCGATACCTAAGGGAGCGGCAAAAAGAACGAGTGTTGACCACTCGTTTTTGCGGCTACCTGTTGGCCGTAGCCTCGAAAGTACGCGTGTGTGAGCAAATCACAACCGGGTGCCGCCCGCCGGAACCCAGATCGGACTCCCTCTTCGAGCGGCACCTTCTTGGAAATCAACGAAGGATCACTCGGCGTCTGGTGCATTGCCCAGGCTGGGGAGGAGTTGACCATGGGTGCCACGGATAAGCAACAGGGGGCAACTGTATCGCCGCTCAAGAGCCGCGCAGGGCCCGGCGTCTCCGGAATCCGGATCGTTAACCACTTTCGCAAACGCTGGACCGCTTTTGGCAGCACGGCGCTGATTGTTGCCGGCCTGCTGGCCGGAGTGGGGTTCGCCGCACCGGCGCATGCCGCGGCAAACACGGTGGTCTCGCTGACGTTCGATGACGGCAACGCGGACCAGTTGACGGCCGAAGCCACGCTCAGGAGCCTGGGCCTGGTCGGCACGTTTTTCATCACCACCGGGTGGATCGACCAGCCCACCTACCTGACCACTGCCAACCTCCAGCAGATCGCCGCCGACGGCAATGAAATCGGCGGCCACACCGTCACCCACCCGGATCTTGTGTCCCTGACCCCCGCCGAGTCGACACGGCAGATCTGCAACGGGCGCGTGGCACTGATGAACATGGGCTTCAAAGTCACCAGCTTCGCCTATCCCTTCGCTTCCGAAGATCCCGCCACGGAGGCCCTGGTGAAACAGTGCGGATTCAACAGCGCCCGCGGCCTGGGCGACACTTCCAGCAAGGACCCGGCCTCGGCGACGCTTCCCGCGGCAGACACCATCCCGCCGGCGAATCCCTACGTCACTGCGGCACCGGATGAGGTGGACAGCACCTGGACCCTGCAGAATCTGGAGAACCAGGTGACACACGCCCAAACGACCGGCGGCGGATGGGTCCAACTGACCTTCCACCACATCGCCGTCGGCACGGACCCCACGCTGACGATCACCCCGGCCTTGTTCAACCAGTTCGCCACCTGGCTGGCACAGCAAAAGACCGCCGGTACCGTCGCCGTTAAGACTGTGGACCAGGTCATCGGCGGGACCCAGCAGCCCGCTGTTCAGGGTCCTGCCGTACCTCCGCCACCCCCTCCGGGGACGAACATGATTCAAAACCCCGGCTTGGAGACCCTGGTCAACACGATTCCGCTGTGCTGGGCCGCAGGCGGGTACGGGACCAACACCCCCGCCTTCGCCGTCGTCTCGCCCGGCCACACCGGCGCCTACGCCGAACAACTCACGCTGACCGGGCGTTCGTCAGGGGACGCGAAACTTCTTCCCGCCCTGGACCTGGGCGGTTGCTCGCCGACCGGGACACCCGGACATCGATATCAGCTGAAGGCCTGGTTCAAATCCACCGCGCCAACCCAGTTTGAACTCTATTACCGCGTCGGTAACGGGTATTGGAAGTACTGGACCGCGAGCCCGTTGGTCCTGGCCGCGGCGAACTGGACCCAAATCACCTGGACCACGCCTCCCCTGCCGGCCGGCGCCTCGGGGATCAGTTGGGGCCTGAACATCCAGGCCAATGGCACCATCACCACCGACGACTACGAAATGTACGATGTCGGCCCCTGATTTTCGGCGTCCCGGCTTAGCTTGACGGCGGCGTGAACTGGCTGGCAGTGAACTCCTCTACCATCGGCTCACGAGGACATTGACCCCGCATGGCCCTGCGCTCACGCTTGAAGCATGGCCACCAAACTATCCGGAGTGATCCTCGGGACCTTCCCGGAGCTGCGCTACGAACCCACCGCCAAACGAATCCGCGCGACCCTGGGCGGGAACACTGTCGTCGACACCCTGCACGCGTGGCTGGTCTGGGAGCCGAAGCGCATTACCCCGATTTATGCGGTGCCGCAGGCCGAACTGCTGGCAGAGCTCAGAGCCGGCGGCCCTGCGGCCGATGTCCCGGAGCTCGGCGTCAGGCTGTCGGCAGGCTCACCGACGTCGCTGGATCCGCGCACCGGGTTCGGCCGGCACACCACCCCCGGCGAACAACTCGACGTCGTGACAGGGACGACGACGGCGCCAGGGGCAGCGTTCCGTCCGGACGACCCCGACCTTGCCGGGTATGTCGTGTTGGATTTCGCCTCCTTTCAATGGCGCGAAGACGACGAGGAGATCATCGGCCACCCCCGCGACCCCTTCCACCGCGTGGACATCCGGGCCTCCTCCCTGACCGTGGAGGTCTCCCTCGACGGCGTCACGCTCGCCAAAACGAACGGTGCGCAACTCCTGTACGAGACACTGCTTCCCGTCCGCTACTACATCCCGCCCGGGGACGTGCGGCTCGACCTCATGGAGGAGAGCCCCAAGAGGACCGTGTGCCCCTACAAGGGCGAAGCCCGTTACTGGAGCTACCCCGGCAGCGAGGACGGCAGGAATGTGGCCTGGAGCTACGACACGCGTTTCCGCGACGCCGCGCAGATCCACGGACTGCTGAGCTTCTTCAATGAAAGGGTGGACCTGACCGTCGACGGCCTCCTGCAGGCCCGGCCGGTGACGCCGTGGTCCCGGCCGCAGGACCGGCGGGAATGACGGAGAGGATATTTTCCGGACGGCCCTCGATCGACATAGGCATGGCGCCCAGACCGATGGCGCTGACCGGAACGGCGCCGATAGCGCGCCGGTTCACAGCCCTGCGCCGACCGTGTCGACCCGGAGTTCGCCCATGCTGTCCCAGCCGGCGCCGTCGAGCTGGCGGCTGATGATCTTCGGGGTCTCGGCGAGGGCGGGCTGCATGGCCGTCAGGCCCGCGGCGAAGTGCGGGGCGTTGACGTGCGCTTCGGCGGCGCCGTCCTGGAAGGCTTCGACCAGCACGTACGTGGAGGGGTCATCGAGGGAGCGAGACCACTCGAACCAGAGGTTGCCCTCCTCGGCACGTGTCGCGGCGGTGAAGTCGGCCACGATCTCCGGCCATTGCGCGGTGAATTCGGGCTTGGTCTTGAATTTGACGACGATGAAGATCACTGGGGATTCCTTGAAGAAGTCGATGCGGGGCGTTGATTCAGGGGCGTTCGAGGAAGGACTCGACCTTGGCCGGGTCGCGCTCGATGAGGTCGCCGAGGACCTCGTCGGCCTTGGCGAGAAGCCCGGGGTCCAGGACGACGCCGGCGGCGGTCGCGTTGTCCTTGAGCTGCTCGGGCCGGGAGGCTCCCACGATGGCGGCGGAGACGTTCGTGTTCTGCAGGACCCAGGCCACAGCGAACGCGGCCATTGACAGGCCAGCCTGGTTCGCGAGCGGGCGCAAGGCCTGGACAGCTTCGAGCACACGTTGCTGCATGTAGCGGTGCTCGGTCTTGAACGCGCCGCCGTCGGAGGTGAAGCGCGACGCCGTGGGAGCCGCGGCGCCCGGGGCGTACTTGCCGGTCAGGACGCCCTGGGCGAGCGGGGACCAGACGATCTGGCTCAGGCCGAGTTCTTCGCTCAGCGGAACGACTTCCGGCTCGATAACGCGCCAGAGCATGTTGTACTGGGGCTGGTTCGAGACGAGGTGGATACCGAGCTCCTTGGCGAGGGCGGCGCCCCTGCGGATCTCCTCCGGGGTCCATTCGGAGACGCCGATGTAGTGCGCCTTGCCGGCACGCACGATGTCCGCGAACGCCTGCATGGTCTCTTCGAGCGGGGTTTCGTAGTCGTAGCGGTGGGCCTGGTACAGGTCCACGTAGTCGGTCCGGAGGCGGCGCAGGGAGCCGTTGATGGACTCCATGATGTGCTTGCGGGACAGGCCCCGATCGTTCTTGCCGGGCTGGCCGATCGGGAAGTAGACCTTGGTAAAGATCTCCAGGCCTTCACGCCGGACACCGTCGAGGGCCTCGCCGAGGGCGGTCTCGGCGCGCGTGCCCGCGTAAGCGTCGGCGGTGTCGAAGGTCGTGATCCCGAGCTCCAGGGCCGTCCGGACGCAGGCCGTGGCCGCTTCCTGGTCGATCTGTTCGCCGTGCGTGGTCCAGTTGCCGTACGCGATCTCGCTGACGTACATGCCGGAGTTTCCGAGCTTGCGGTATTCCATGGGATTCCTTGTTCGTTTGGGTGGATTGTGAAAGGTCAGCGGGAGCCCGCCCGGAGGCGGCGGGGCGGTGCGGTCGAGCCGCGCACCACGAGACGGGGCTCGATGCGCCCGACGGCGGCCGGGGCCCCCGCCAGGGCCGCAACCAGCGCTTCGGCTGCGAGGCGACCTTGCTCGGCGACGCCGTGGTCCATCGTCGTGAGACCCACGACGCCCGCGAGCTCGTGGTTGTCGTAGCCGACGATGGAGAAATCGTCCGGGACGCTGAGCCCGGCCCCGCGGAGCGTGGCCATTGCCCCGAAGGCGATCTCGTCCGACGCCGCGACGAGCGCCGTCGGCGGTTCCTCCGCGGTGAGCAGTGCGGCCATGGCGGCCGCACCGGCGTCGACCGTGTTCTCTACGACGTGCTCAAGGCCCGGATCCGGGGGAAAGCCCGCCTCGGCCAGTGCCTCTCGGTAGCCGAGGAGCCGCTCGGCCGGCGGCACGCCCCCGAGGGTCGAACCTGGACCGGCACGCAGGCCGACGAAGGCGATGCGCTCATGACCGAGATTGATCAGATGACGCGCCGCGGCGCGTCCGCCGATCCGGTCCTCCACCCGGACGGAGGACGCGCCTGCACTCTCCGAACCGACAAGCGCGAGGACCTGCCCCTGCGCCTCGAGCGACGCGAGCTCCTCCGACCCGAGTTGAATGGCTACGACGAGCGCACCATCGGAGCGCCCGTGCAGGCGCGGGCTCGCGAAGAAGCCGGCCCGCAGCTCGACGGTGGACAGCTCAGTCAACAGGACGTCATAGCCTTCGCGGCTCAGCACCCGCCCGGCGGCAGCAATAACCTCGGCGAAAAACCACTTCGTGAGAAGAGGGACGACGACGGCGACGGTGCGCGTGCGCCCCGTCGCGAGGCGGGACGCACTCGGCGACGCGACATACCCCAACTCCACGGCGGCATCCCGCACACGCTTGCGCGTTGTCTCCGAAATGCCGGGGACCCCGCGCAGGGCTCGGGACACCGTGGAAATCGAGACGCCAGCGCGGTCGGCGACAGCCTGGACGGAAACAGTCATGTGATCAGCCTAACGTCCGCAAAGATTGGTTCGCAAGCGCTTGCGAACGATAAGTCAACGGTAAGTCAACAGAGGGCGGCAGAGGGCGGCATGCCACCTCATCCGGCCTGGAGGACCAAACTGTTGCCCAATTTCCACTATTGACCCCGGACCTGCGCCCATTCTGACATCATGGGCGGCACCCTCACCGAGGAACGCAAATCGGAAATGTCCCAGGGGATCATGATGGGCCGCGTGGGCACCCGCGAAGAAGTAGCCGCACTGATGAGTTTCCTCCTCGGTGCGGACGCGGGCTACATCACCGCAGCAACGTACGACATCAACGGCGGCCTCCAGGTCTCCTGATCGTTCACAGACACCAAAAGGTGGGCCCCCCGGCTTTTCAGCTGCGGGGGCACGCCGACGGCCGTGTGGCCGGGGCCGAGCTATCGCCCTGGTGCTGCATCGTTGGTCCAGCCGTATCGGTCCCGGAAACCGAAGGTCCCTTAGCCTCGTCAACGAAAGTCGGATTCGTTGGTCGCGTCCTGGCCCGCGAATCAAAGCATCGGCGGGAACAGTCCGATCAGATCCTCACGCGCGGCGCGGCTGCGCCTTCGTGGATCGCAAAACTCACTTCGTGGGGCGGATCGGTCCGTCGGGATGCCGTGCCATCAACGGGTCGGCGTGGCGACTGACCACTTGCCATCCGTCGCCTTCCAACCGAAAAGTGGTCGTAACGCGCAAGTCGAAGGGCGACGGTTCGTCGCGACCGCCCACCTTGGTCTCCCAGTGCTCGTGCTCGAACAGCGTGACAAGATCTGCGCCGACGTAACGCGAAACTTCCTCAAACCGAACTGGCCTGCCATCGCGGAAGTTTGATGAAGCGAAGTCCAGCGCCTGTGAAACCGCATCCCAGCCGCGCGAAGAGCCGCCGAAGGGATTCGCTAGAAGCACGTCCTCGCTCCGCGCGTACATTGCCTTGATGGGCTCCGGATCGCCCTCGGCAAATACGTGTAGTCCCGAGTGGTATTGCTCGATTACCCGCCCAATGTCCATGACTGCCCTCCGATCTGATAGATACACCAGCGTCGCTAGTCACACAAGGGCTGGATTCAAGGATGACCCACGTCCCTGTTGGAGGCTTTCGGTCGGAGTCGGGAGTGATTCCGACCGGATGGCTACCTGAGAACTCCAAAACGAGAGTGCCCCTTCCCAGCGTTTCCGCAGGTCAGGGGCACTTTTCAGGTAGGGCTACTCGGACTTGAACCGAGGACCTTAGGAGAATAATTTCGCGTTTTTCATCAGTATTCGGTGGATGCTAAAAATGCCTAGATTCCGCGGCAGAATGGGCCAAATGGGCAATTTGAGGGCTCAACATTTTCCGTTGCGCTTCGTTGTTTCCGGTGGGTAAACGGTGGGCGAATCGGCTTTTCCAGGCGGCGTGCTACAGGATTCTCTTGCGACGAGCTTCACCCGCCCGGTCATGCGGTCTCCTTCTCGCGCCTCCATGAAGTAGGAACACAGCTGGCGCTTCCGCCGGCGACCAACCGTGGACACGACGGGGACACTCATGACAACGACGCCAGAACGCAGCGAAACACTGGAAGCTGCCGAAGAACAGTGGCTGAGCCCGAGGGACATTTGTGCCGAGTTGCACATACCCGAGCGGACGTTCTACCAGTGGCGGGTGAAGCACCTCGGTCCCCGCGCCTATCGGATCGGCCGACATCTACGGATCAGCCGGAGCGACTTCAACTCGTGGTTGTCCTCGCACCTGGAAGACTAGACCCTGCATCTTTCCTGTTTGTCGTTCTGACACCACATCATCGCTGGGCGGCGCCTGCGCGCAACCAGGGCGCGATGCGCCGCACGTGACTCGAAATTTCGTTCGGCGCTCCTACGTCGCTTATTTCCTCGCGAATTTTTGAATCACGCCCGGTTCCCCAAGTTGCGCTCCAGCCCCTCATGCCCAGCGTAGGTCCCCGTATCAGAACGACGCCGACATCCAATGGCAGCGGGAGGGAAGACGAACATCCTTAGGGCCTTCGAGGTGAGCCGTCGGCCGCCGCATGCGTCCTGGTGCCGCCACCCTACGCCTGTGCCTGGGTCAGGCCCCATCATCCCTGTCGCCGTTCTCCTTGCGCAGTTCCTCGGCGAGGGATTCATCTCCGCGGTTCTTGTCTGTTCCCATGTAGCGGTGCAGTCTGGGACGTCCGGCGCCTTGGTCAATAGTCGAGGGTGTGTCCGGTTTGGCCGGATCTCTGTCGCCGTCCCCGTCAACAGCCTCAGCGTAAGTACGCATCCTTTCTGTGCGGTAGTACTTGTATAGGCGAGCCTCGTCCGTTCGCCGGGGACGATCGCGGGAATCCCAGGCGGGTAGGGCGTGATCTGCTCGGCCGCCACGCGCCCGATTGCGTCGCGGGTGGGGATATCCTCGGCCGGCCCGAAAAACGCGTCCCACGGCAGGACAACGGTCTCCAGTTCGAGTTCGTGCGGGGCGGGCAGGTCCACAGGCGCTGCAGGAGCAATTGTGGGCGCGGCGCCGATGAGTGGCCCAAGGGCGTCCATCAGCCTTGACGCCGCGACGTCGTCGTCGGCCATTGAAAGCGTGGCCATGATCCGCCGGTGGTCGCTGAGCCCCATATCGATCCGGCAGTTTTCCCGGAGCCAGTCCGCCGCCTGGTATCCGCTGATGCCGGGCCCGGAAAGGTCCATAAGGATCTGCATCCTGTCAAGGTCGTGGGAGGACTCCACGGCCAGCAATTCGTCTTCCAACACATGGATTCCAGCGAGTGCGTCGATGTCGGCACGGAGCTTGCGGGCAAGTGCCAGGGCGTTTCCGAGCAGCTCGCTTCCGTGCTGGACCATTTGGCGGCGCCATCCGTCGATCGCTGAATACAGGATCGCGTTCGGGCTGGTTGTCATCAGAAGGTCCGCGCAAGCGGACAGATGCGCCGGGTCCACACGGTCGCCCTGCAGGTGGTGCACCGAACCCTGCTCGAACCCGGCACCCATCTTGTGCACGCTGACGACGTAGATATCCGCGCGGGGATTCATCGCCCACGTGGGCAGGTCATCATGGAAAGGCAAATGCGCACCCCAAGCCTCAGCGACGACCAAGGGCTTGCCGCGGGCGTGGCAGATTTTCGCAATGGCAGCAATATCCGCACATGTTCCATACGGGGTCGGGCTAACAATCAGGCAGCCCGCCGCCTCCGGGTAGCGGTCCCACATCTCCTCCACATCGGCAGGGGAAGGAGGGTGCGCCAGATGCAACTTTGGATCCCAGCGGGGCCGGATCCAACGCGACTGGATACCGGAGAAGATCAGGCCGGCGACAATCGACTTGTGGGCGTCCCGACTGATGAGAAGTTCACCCTTTTCCGGCTGCGACGGCGAGGATTGCCGCCTTGACGGAAAGGGAGCTGCCACAGGTGGAAAAGAACGCCTGTTCCGCTCCTACAGCCTCCGCCATGAGCTGTTCGGCCTTCTTCAGGTAACCGCCCGACGACGAGCGGTCATCCAATCCTGCGGAGTCCAACACGTCTGAACGGAAAGCCTGCGCTCCCAGAACCTCCAGCACCCGCGGATCGGCGCCCCGGCCTTGGCGATGAACCGGCGGAGTGAAACTGTAGCGATCCAAGCGGTGATACTCGGCCAAAGCATTTACTAAGGGTGCTTCGTTTTGGTCCATGGTCCCGTTCTATCACGTGTTCAGTTCCATCATGAGGGGCGGTAGTTCGTCGGCAAGTTCACGGGCGAGGTATCCGGGGCTTCCTTTCCGGCTGGCCAGTCTGTCGCCGGCTGCCGCGTGCAGGTGCGATCCCCAGCAGGCTGCCTGCGCATCCGTTGTTCCGCGGGCCCGGAGTCCGGCGATGGTTCCGGCCAGGACGTCTCCGCTGCCGGAAGTGCCAAGTCCTCCGGAACCGGTGGTGATCTCCCAGCAAGTAGTGGATCCGGTTTCCGGCGGGTCGGTGTTCCGGGATTGGGCAATGACGCCCTGGCAGCTGACCACCGCATGATACATGCCGGAGACTTCGGCGACGTCGTTGCGGATGTCTTCAGGATCCCGCCCGAGGAGAAGACCCAATTCGGTCGGGTTCGGAGTCAGAATGAGGTGCCCGGCCCAAGGCTGGATATCGGGCAAGAGTTGCTTCAGGATCCCCAGTGCGTAAGCGTCGAGGACGATGGCCTGGTCCTCGCGTATCCGCCCCTTGCCGGAAAGGTTCCGCAGTAGTTGGGCCGTTTCGTCCGGGTCATCAAGGCCCGGCCCGATCAGCACTGCGTCGGCTGCCTCCAGTTCCGGCTGCAACGCCTCGTGGGCGGTCGAGCGGACGGAGCCGGAGGATGTTTCGGGCAGGCCGATGACTCCCGCCTCAGGCACGGCCACCGCCAACGCCACGGCCGTGGATTCAGCAACGGCAAGGGTGAGGCGGCCCGCGCCGGCACGAAGCGCCGCGGTGCCGGCGAGGAGGACGGCCCCGGGTGTTTTGCGGCTACCGCCGATGACCAACACGGTTCCTCGCTCGAGCTTGCCCGAACCCGTCGGCGGCAGGGGCCAGTTCCGCAGAAGGGTGGGGGTCACCGGGATAGCTGGAAGATCACCGCGGACGGACATCGGCGTCGCTTCCGTGCTCGGTGAGGGTAACTCCTTGCTCCGTAAGATGGTCTGCGACGTTGAAGCTCTCCAGCATCCAGGGGCCGTGACCATCGACGCGGACATACCGCGTGAGGGAAGCGTTTAAAATGGTGGTTGTGCCGGCAAGATCCAGGAGCTCCTTTTCGGAAAGGCCTTCGAGAAGGTAACGGAACAGCAGGATCACGGCGTCATGGCCGACCACGAGGACCCGCTCTCCGCCGGAAAGTCGTTCAAGATCAGAAAGAAAGCTCCGAAGCCTCAGCACGACGTCGGTCCAGGACTCGCCACCAGGAGGCCTGTAGTAGAACTTCCCTAACCATCTGCGACGACGGGCCTCCTCGGGCAGCCTGAGCTCCACGCCCTTGGTGGTCAGCATGTCCAGAATGCCGAGCTCGCGGTCTCTGAGCCGCTCATCCACGAGGAGCGGCACAGTCCAGCCCGCCGTCCCAACGATAATTTCGGCGGTACGGCGCGCCCTAGCGTACGGGGAGCACCAGACCACGTCCGGGCACCGCGACGATGGCAGCCTGTTGAACGAATCACCTAAGGCACTGGCCTGCTCGTAACCGAGCGGGGATAGGTCGACGTCGGCATCCCGAGCCGGGACCTCAATCACTTCCGCGCCGGACACCCCGGCCGCCGATGCGGCCACGTTCCCCAGGCTCTCACCGTGACGCACCAGCATCAGCTCGACCGCTCCATGGCCGGATGGGGCCCGCATGCTTTCGCTCACAAGAATCTCCTTCGTCGAGACAGGGCCCGGACTGCTTCGATGTCGCCCCGATCGCCACACGATACCGACCACTCGCAGGAATGGCCATAGACGGTCCGTCCGGCGAGAATCCAGGCCGAGCTCACCTAAAGATAAGCATGCTGATGGTCTCGTGCTCTCCGCCTGCTGGTTTTAGTTTTAGAGACCCAGCACACTTCAACTGTCCCGGCTATGCACAGGGAACCGGGTGATTCCCCCGACAACCCGATGGAGGAACAGAGATGGCACAAAGCACCTTCCCCGTCGGTGACCAGCAGACCGACCGGCTCTTCCGCAGCGCGGAATCGAGCGCAACGTATCTTGACGAAGATCTTGCGCCGGCCCTTGGAAATCAGATGGTCGGCCGCCCGGACTTTCCTGGATCCCAGGACCTTGTATCCGGGTGGCCGGCTCGAACCTCAACCGCAGGACTACTCCGGCCGAAACAGACACGGTGCCCCCTCCCGGACCACGGCGAAAGCACGTACATCGGCCACCACCGCATGGAGGGGTTCAAGAACCCTGATCACCGAAAATACCGAAGATGCTAACGAAAGGGACAAGTCATGACCAGCCATGACCCAGAAGACGACCTGGGGACGTTCCGAGCGCCCAGCGCTGACCGGCCAGCCGGCACGGACCAGCCAAGGCACGCCAGGGATGATGACACGGACCGGAACCCCGCCGCGTCGGCCAACCCGGATCCCCGCGAGGGAAACACCACGGGACTGGAGCCCGGCAGCGGGGTGCCGCCAGGCGAGACCCCGCCTGCAGAGGACCAGATGAGCGGCGACCAGGGGCACGACGAATAGAAATCCGGGGATCGTTCAACCGGCAGTGGATTTCACCCGGTTCGAAGCCGACTTCGTTAGTAAGTATGCTGATTGAGCAGGCCTGAGGCTGGCGGCGTTCCCGCTGACCATCAGTAACGGGAAGCAGTCGGCGTAGTGTTCTTGAAAACGCCCCAGTGAGTGAGGAGCCCGCAATGGCCATCCCCGTTCAGTCCCGACTTAAGGGAACGGCGCCCTTGAAGCGGATACGGCAGGGAGACCGCGTGGAGCTTAACGGTTCGCCGTTCATGGTTATCTCCGTGTCCAGGAAGGGCAAGACAGTGACACTGGAGCTCGAAGACGACCACAGCCAGCGCACGAGCGTCGGCGGAGTGGCCAGGGCCAGGTTTCTGGTTCGCCGCCCGTAATCGTCCCGCCGGCCGTTTTCATGCCTGCGGAAAATCCGGAGCCGGGGAATCGTCCCGTGCCGGCCGGCTCTTACGGTCCGCCGACTGATTCGACCATCGCCCGAGCGAGGCGCGCAATTTTCTACGAGCTTCTCGGCGTGGGGACTTCGGCGGCGTCATCATCAGCTTCTTCGCCACCAACCCCATCAGGCTGCTGATCCTCAGTGCGATCATCAACGGAATCGCGACCACCCGGTTCCTCATCGTCACCGTGCTCATCGCCAGGGACAAAAGAAATCATGGCCAAGCACCGCAACGACAAACCCGCCGCCACACCACCACCATCATGGTCGTCGCCAGCGCCGTCGGCGATCTGGACCACGTCGCCGGATCATCGTGAACCTTGAGGCGATGACCCGGTTTGGCGTCAATCGATCTTCGGGGTGGCTGGCCAGGACATAGCCGGCCGCGGCGGGCCCGGTCATCGCCAGGTCGCGTCCACGACAGCTCGATGGTGCAGTCCACGGGTTCCGCGGGAAAAATTCTCCAGCGTAATGTCGTCCGGGAGGCTGGGGCCGATATGACGTAACTGCCGGACCACCAGCGGGCTGTCGTCCGGCCATTTGGCCCGGTCCACGGACGTAGCCTCGAAAGCATCGGGACGCTGGGGCGCGGTGTCGGCGTTCCAAGGCGTCGTGGGGAAGGACTCCTTAGCTCACGGCGCGACGGCGGCGCCAGGGACAAGTACGGCAAAGGATTATCATAGCCGGAGAACCGGTTGACTTATAGACTTTGGCTCGATGGGACCGACTCCGGAACCCGGCCCCCGCTCTGCTCCTCGATGAGCTCGGCGAACAGCCGCAAATGGTCAGCCACCATACGCTCCGCGCTGAATTGCTGCTCCACCTGGGCTCGGCACTGCGCACGGCTCAGGCCGGCTGCCGCCGGGATCATGGCCGCGAGATCCTCGATGGAGGCAAGGTAACCGGTTACTCCATGGGCTACGATCTCCGGCGCCGAACCGAACGGCGTTCCCAACACCGGTGTCCCGGTGGCGAGAGCTTCAATCATGACCAGACCGAAGGGCTCGGCCCAATGGATCGGGTTGAGGAACGCGAGCGCTTCGCCCATGAGGTGGTATTTCTCGGCGTCGTCAGCTTCGCCCATGAAGTCCTCGTTGGAACCGAGGATCGGTTTGATGACTTCCTCGAAGTACTTGATCTCCTCCGGTGCGCGCATCTTGGCCGCGATACGAAGCGGCACCCCCGCCTGACGGGCGATCTTGATGGCTTCGAGGACCCCCTTGTCCGGGCTCATCCGCCCCACGAAACAAAGGTAGCCGCCTTGGCCGGTGCCTACGGGCACGGAGGAGAGATCGATGCCGTGGTGGATCACTGCACAGACCGGCACACCGGGCGACCGCGAAGCCTGATCCCGGGAGATCGCGATGATTGAGGCGCTTCTTCCGATCGCCCGGTAAACCTCCTGGGCCGCCGGGGTGAGTAGGCCGTGGATCGTCGTCACCACGGGCACACCCGGCGGTCGCCCGCGGTACAGGGTGCCGGCCAGCGTGTGGTCATGGATGATGTCCACCTCCCCGAGCCCCTCGTAAGCCCTGACCACGTGGCTGAGCTCGGAGAGCGTGAAGCCAAGTTCCTTCGGGTTCGAGGTTCTCATCCCCGGCACCCGGCGGACGGGGCACCGGCTGTCCGAGGACGCTGCCAACAACACCTCATGCCCAGCCTCGGCAAACCCCCGCGCCAGCAGGTCCACGACCCGTTCGGTGCCGCCATAGGTCACCGGGGGAACGGGAATCCATGGTCCTGCAACCAGTCCTATCCGCATTTCTTGCCAGCCTTCCAGGAAAGCACGGCCCGGACTCTCTCTCCGCACCGGCACGCCAAACTATCCGAAGGCCTCTGCCTAACCTCTGCACTGACTATTACCTCGGAGATACACATAGGACAAGTGCTACTGCGGAGTAGGCAGCCATAATTGCTTCTCATTTCCGGTGGGCTCATAGAGCGTCCGTCACCGCCAGCAGGATCATCGGCCAGACCGGTCCATCCGTCGATTGGGGAGGACTGTCCTGTCTTTCGGGCGGGATGTTCCAGACCGTCTTTCTTCGGCTTCAATGACCGAGACCGGCCGAGGGACCACCATCGGCCATCAGGGCAACGAGGCGGCCGAGCCTCGCTGTCTTCGCCCGACGGGGCCGTGGCATTCGTCCCCAAGTGACCAGACCTGGGCGAGAGTCGGCCGGCTGGCCCCCTCCTTGATGGAAGAAAAGGCAGTGATGGCCACCATGCGGGAATCCGTCGACGGGAACCCCTACGCTTGGGCCGCGTCTGTCTCGCGCGAGGTTTTGATCGCATCGTCCTTCACGGCGGGCCGCGGTCGAGCAAACAGGCCTGTTTCCGGTTCACCGGTAGCCACGGGCTGACCGCCCAACCGCGGCGGTGTCCGACCCCCGTTCTTCACCGTTTAGCGTTCACCGTTCACCGTTCGTACCCTTATCACGTTCCCGGAACCGGACCGGGTCCTTTTGCTCCCGAGGTTCAGCGAGGGACCACCATGGAGACAGCATGGGGCGCGACGCCCTCTCCGTTATTGCATGCTCATCATGACCGGGGCCGGGCGGTGTCCCGGGTAGCGTTCGCGGACCTGAGTTCCGCCTCGAGGCGCCGGTTGTCGGCTTCGAG